>DATBCZ010000377.1:0-4477 GCA_036270175.1 Steroidobacteraceae bacterium
CCGGAAACGCTCGCGCAGCTCAAAGACCTCATCGCCGCGCAGAGTGAAACCGACGCCGAGCACATCTCCGAAGCCAGCGCCCGCCAGAACCGCGCCTTTCATTTCGCGATCTACCGGCAATCGGGCTCGACCGTCCTGCTGCCGATCATCGAAAGCCTGTGGCTGCAATTCGGCCCCTATCTCCGCGTGGCCTCCGAGCGGTTCGATGGCCGCGAAGGTCGCGGCACCAACTTTCACATCGAGATCGTTGACGCCCTCGCCCGCGGTGACGGTAAGTCGGCCCGCGCCGCCCTGGAGTCCGACATCGGCCGAGCCTTCGAACTCGTCATGACGGACGAGACACTGTGGCAACGGCAAGGAGGTGCCGCATGACAATCTCGAACACAACGGCAGGCCCGGCCAACACGACGGCCGCTCCAGCCGGCACAACTACTGCTCCACCCAGCACGATGGCCGCGTCGGCCGGCGCCATCAGCACGCCGCCCAGCCCAGCACCGGCCAGCCCCGGCTTCGACCTCTACGACCTCCGCATCGAAGTCGTCGGCCCGCCAGACAAACCCATCTACTGCGGCGCCAAACTCGGCGACTTCTTCGAGCTCCACGGCGAGATGTTGACACTACCGCCTGGACAAGGCTTTTCCATCTACTCCCTGGCCGCCCTTCTGCCCCTGCTGCCCGCCAAACAACGCGTCACCGACCCCCTCGATTGGATGACCTCGGATGCCGAAGTCGCGTGCCCGGATCCCAACTGCCCGACTCGCTTCCGCATCACCCGCATCGGGCGGCGCCATTTCAAGCGCTCTGACGTGACCGCCGTCCCGCTCCCACCGCAGGATTCCCGGTGATACCGCGCTACACACTCTCCGACGGTTATTCGCTTTCGCGGATCATCAAAGGCGGATGGCACCTCGCCGGCGACCACGGCGTGATCGACCCACAGCAGGCGATCAAAGACATGGCGGTGTTCGTCGAAGCCGGCATCACCACTTTCGACTGCGCCGACATCTACACCGGCGTGGAACAATTGATCGGCACATTCCGCCGCGACTATCCAACGCTCGCGCCCCTGGTGCAGGTTCACACGAAGTTCGTCCCGGACCTGTCCGATCTACGCTCTCTGGATCGCCGCTATGTCGAAAACATCATCGACCGGTCGCTGCAGCGACTCGGCATGGAACGTCTCGACCTGGTGCAGTTCCATTGGTGGGATTTCAACGTACCCCGCCATGTAGAGACCGCCCTCGAACTCGATCGCCTGAGAAAAGCCGGCAAGATCGCGCATATCGGCGTGACCAACTTCGATACGCAAAGACTCGATGAGATCGTCTCAGCGGGAATTCCAGTGGTCTCTCACCAACTGCAGTACTCGCTGATCGACAACCGCCCCGCCGCGACCATGGTGGACTACTGCCGCTCTCACGACATCGTACTGTTGTGCTATGGCACGGTAGGCGGCGGTTTTCTGTCCGAGCGCTGGCTTGGCAAGGCCGAGCCCAACCGCCCCGGCGGGCCGTTCGATCTGAGCAATCGCTCCTTGATCAAGTACAAACTCATTATCGAGGATTTCGGCGGCTGGGACCTGTTCCAACAACTCCTGACGCAACTGGCCAGGATTGCCGCAAAGCACAACACCGATGTGGCGTCCATCGCGTCACGAGCGCTGCTGGATCGGCCGCAGGTCGCCGCCGTCATCGTCGGCGCGACCAACACGACGCATCTGCAGGCACATGCTCAGGTAGGATCGCTGCATCTGGACGCGGACGACCTGGCCGCGATCTCGGCGGTAACCGCCCGACGTCGCGGGCCGGAGGGGGACGTCTATCTCCTGGAGCGCGATCGTACCGGCCGGCACGGCCAGATCATGAAATACGAGCTGAACGCGGCGCCCGCGGACCCTCCGAAGGCTTAGAGAATCAAACATGGGGAGCACTACAATGAAGAGCAAACGAACCTCAACCCCGGCGCGCGGAATACGCCCGCGCATCGCTCTGACCGCGGCTTTGGCCGGAACCTGCGCGCTGGGAAGTTTCCCGAGCTGGGCTGCTGACCAGGGCGAGGCAGACAACACCAAGCGCCTGCAGCCGGCGGCGGATCTCGAGGAAGTCATCGTGACCGCGGAAAAGCGCGACTCCACGGTACAGAAAACCGCCATCAGTATGACCGCCATCACCGGCGCCGACCTACAGGCGCAGGGTGTCACCGACCTGGTCGAGGTGGCCCAACAGGTGCCGGGCGTTTCTTTCAAAACTTCCGGCCCGGGCCAGACAGAGCTCGAAATGCGCGGCCTGACGTCCACCGGCGGCGAATCACCCACCGTGGGCTTCTATCTCGATGAGACGTCGCTCACTCCGCCCGCCATGGCCCAGAACGGCAAGGTCGTCATCGACCCCGGCCTGTTCGACCTCAATCGCGTCGAAATTCTGCGCGGGCCGCAAGGTACGCTGTACGGCGCCGGCTCGATGGGCGGCACGGTAAAACTCATAACGAACCAGCCGGATCTGCAGCACTTCGGCGTCGACGCCCACGGAGCCTTCTCGGATACCGACGGCGGCGGCTTCAACCACACCGAGAACGCGATGCTCAACCTGCCGCTGGTGCATGGCATCGCGGCGCTGCGCATCGTCGGCACCAACGAGAACATCAGCGGCTGGATCGATCGCGACGTCCTGAATCCGTTTCCGCTGGAGGTCAACAACAGCACTCAGCGTGGCAACGTCGCCGCGGCGCCCGTAGCAGAGCGCTTCAGTAACGCGAACTGGGAAACGTTACGAGGTGGCCGCGCCGCGTTGCTCGTCAAGCCTACCGACGCGCTGAGCCTCGACGCGGGGATCCTCTACCAGAGCATCCACCAGGGCGGTCCCAACACCATCGACGTGCCGCCCGGAAACGAGGTGCACTACCAGCCTTTCGACGTACCCGAGCCGTTCGAGGATAACTTCAATCTCTACACCTTCACGGCGAAGTACGATTTCGACGGCTTCCAGATCGTGTCGGCCACCTCGGACTGGACCCGTCACCAACTGCAGACCCAGGATATTTCCGAGGCCATGCAGGACTACATCGGCGGCTTCCTTGGGCCGCCCGCCGACTTCCCCTTCTCGACCGCTGACGGCGGACTGGGCGCCGGCTCGATTTCGGAGGACGACTACTCCCGTCAAGTCAGTGAGGAACTGCGCGTTGCCTCCACTGGCAACGGTCCCTGGCAGTGGCTCGGAGGCGGTTACTACAGTAGCTTCCACGCCACTTCGCACGTGTACTCCTACTACGACGGATTCACCGCGCTGTTTGGAACCAACAACCTGGCCGACAATCACCGCCTTCTGAACATCGATCAATATGCGCTGTTTGGCGAGACCTCGTACGAGTTGCCGAACCACCTGAAGTCGACCGTCGGGTTTCGTTACTTCATGTACCACAGCAATTCGGATACTTCCGTCAGCGGTGTGTCGGCGAACGGCACGAGCGCTACGCTGCACGCCAACGCGCAAAACTCCGGCGTGACTCCGAAGATCAATCTCGCCTACATTCCGGACGACAATACGACGATCTACGGAACGATCTCCAAGGGCTTCCGCCCGGGCGGCCCCAACTCGCCGATCCCACCGCCCTGCACCCCGGCACCGGAGCAGTTCGGCCCGGACAGTGTCTGGAGCTACGAGCTCGGTGAGAAACTGCGTTTTGCCGAGTCGCGCGTCTCCGTGAACGGCGCTATCTACTACGAGGACTGGTCGAACATTCAGCAGCAGGTGGCCCCGCCCTGCGGCTATAAGTTCACCACGAACGCGGGCAAGGCCAAGGTGTACGGCGCGGAGTTGGAAGTGGCGGTTATCCCGGTGATTGGACTCACGCTCACGGAGAGCGTCGGGTACACCCACGCCACGAACTCCACCACGCTCCCCGAGGCCGGCATCGTCTCAGGCGATCGCCTGCTCGACGTCCCGGAAGTTACGTCGAATACGAGTGCCACCTATCGGTATCCGCTGCCGCTGTCGCAACCCATGAACCTCGTGGTCCGGGTCAATAACAGCTACGTGGATTCGATCCAGGACATCACCTACGCTCGTAACACCCTGCCCTCTTACGACCTGGTGAACTCGCGGGTCGGCATCGAGGCCGATCACTGGTCGGCGATGTTCTTCGTGGATAACCTGACCAACAAGGTGGCGTTGTTGAGCGATACGGGCGCCCTCTCGGCAAACGTCCCGATCTTCAACCGGGTCGCGACGGTCCAGCCGCGCACCTTCGGAATCGACTTGAACTACAAATTTTAGCGGGCCGCGCCGGCCATGCCCGACTCGAGCGGCTATCCAAGCCGACCTTACGCCTGGACCGTCGTAGCGATTCTGATTGCCACGGCGGTCCTGTCGTACACAGACCGGCAGGTGCTGAGCCTGCTGGTCGATCCCATCCGCGGCGAGTTGGGAATCAGCGATACGCAGGTGAGCCTTCTGCTGGGCACGGCGTTCGCGGTCGTCTA
>DATBCZ010000378.1:0-12170 GCA_036270175.1 Steroidobacteraceae bacterium
GGTGTAACGAGCAGCGAAAAATGACTTTCAAGTTCAGGTTACGTATTCACGTAACCCATTGAATACAATGGCGGAGCGGACGGGACTCGAACCCGCGACCCCCGGCGTGACAGGCCGGTATTCTAACCAGCTGAACTACCGCTCCGAATTGAGGGGACCGTCCGAGGAACGGAGGCCAAATTGGCCCCGGCGCCTGCGGTAAATGTGTCACGACCGCTGGCCACCCCTCGAAACGGGGCGCGAATCGTAACTGATTGACGGATAAGCTCACAAGAGATTTGTGCGGGGGGCCGCGATTCGGGGGTGGACGGGTGCGGGCACGGTTACGGTGGCGCTGCGAGACAGGGGCGATTCGCGCGCCAAAGAGCTTGAATTACGCGGGAAAAACACAACTAAGCGTCTTATGGTTACCCGCACTCTCGAGCACATTATTGAATCCGTCCCGGCCTCCGATGGCGCCGGCGTGAAGCTACGCCGCAGCCTGGGAGGGCCGCGCGGATTGCGAGTGGATCCGTTTCTGATGCTGGACGAGTTCTCATCGGAGAATCCCGGCGACTACATCGCGGGTTTTCCCTCGCATCCGCATCGAGGCTTCGAGACGGTCACCTATCTTCTCGATGGGCACATGCTGCACGAGGATCACCTCGGTCACCGCGGCGAACTGAAAACCGGCGGCGTGCAGTGGATGACAGCGGGCCGCGGCATCATTCATTCCGAAATGCCCCAGCAGGAAAACGGCCGGATGCGGGGTTTCCAACTCTGGGTCAACCTCCCGGCGCGGGAGAAAATGAAACCGGCGTCGTACCGGGATCTGCAGGCGAGTGAGATCCCTATAGTCACGCTGCCCGGCGGCGGGACCGCGAAGATCATCGCTGGGGCGGTGGAAGTTGATGGCCAGTCAACCGTCGGGCCTATCAAAGGTGTTACGACCGATCCCACGTATATTGATGTCGCGTTACCCGCAGGGGCTCACTTCTCGCATTCGATCAACAGTGAGCACAGCGTGTTTCTCTATCCATATGAAGGTCGTTTGGAAGTCGGTCCGAGTGGCGCGGCGCGCGCGCTCGATTCTCACAGCGCCGGCGTCCTGACAGCCGGCGACCGCATCGAGGTCACCGCTGGCCCGGAAGGGGCAAGGTTCCTCGTCCTCGCGGGCCATCCGCTACGCGAACCGGTAGTGCAGTACGGACCGTTCGTGATGAACACGCGGCAGGAAATCGAGCAAGCCGTGCGCGACTACCAAAGCGGTGCGTTGACTCGAACCTGATCGCCGGCCCGACTCGAGGCTGATCCTCCGCTCGACTCGAACCTGATCGGCCGCCCCGACTCAATCCTGATCGCCCGCTCGACTCACGCCCCGCTCAGTCGCGGGGCTCGAATCAAACACCACGCCGCCCCGGCGGGCAAATTCCTGACCACGGCGACCCGCGCGCCCTGGCAGGTCCACCCTCGCGCCAGGTCGCGCAGCACCGAATTTAACACTCCGTAACAACTTGTCACGATTGCGGCCCACGAGCCCCTCGCGAATCAACAACTCGTTGTCGCCCACGCCACAGCAATCACTTCGGTCATCTGTCTCAATACGACGCCAGTGGTGGTAGACGCCGCATCGTCGTAAAGTCATCCTACTCCCGCGGCTGGAGTTGCAAGTGGCAACCGCCGTTGGAACTCACACCCAGTACAGGACAGCGCTGCGGGAAAGCGCGTGCAACACCATGAAAAGCTTTGTAAGCGAATACATCGGCGGTCAACCCCGGCTCCCTTCGGGCGCTATCCAATACATGACGGGACTCGATGAGAGCCCGGATCACCGCAAAGATTCGTAACATTTACTTACTTTGATCGAGGAAACGCAGTCATGAAGTTGAACCGGAATGTTGGATTGTTGGTCCTTGCAGTGGCCAGCATTGGCGGCGCTGCAGGGGTCGCTGACGCGCAGACGACCGCACCCGCGACGACCACGACGACCACCGCTGCCCCGGCGCACGGTGGGCATATGTGGCATCGCCATCACGGCGGTGGCTTGCTGGTCGGGATGACGCTGCGCGCGACCAAGCAGCTGAACCTCACCGCGGATCAGCAGGCGAGCATCAAGTCCATTCTCACCACGGCCCGCGCGCAAGCCAAGGCAGCCCATGCCTCGGGCCAGGCACCGGTCGATATGGCCGTCCTGGGGAACCCGGGTGACCCGAACTATGCGACCGCGCTGCAGAGCGCCAAGACACTGGCGGCGACCCGCATCCAGAGTCAGAGCGAGCTGCAGAGCCAGATCTACAACGTGTTGACCGCCGCTCAGAAGGCGCAGTTGCCCACAGTGCTGGCCACCATGAAGGCGCAAGCTCAGCAGCGGCGCGCTGTCTGGGAGCAGCGACATGAGACGGGAAGCACCGGCGCCGGCTAAGATTGTCGAATAGATTCAGGTCCGTACCCGAGGGCCCGGTGTATAACCGGGCCCTCCTTATTAGAGGAGTCGCCATGAAACACTCGAGTCGTACGGGAAAGGTGCTGGGGATAGCGCTGGCCACCGTGGTGGCCGGGTCTGTCTTGCCGGCCTTCGCCGGGTTGGGCGGTGATGCTGCCTCCGTGGATGCCGATATCGCGAAAATGAAAGGCCAGGCGCGCGCCACGCCGGTCGCCGGCTACACGATGAGCGAGATCACCCTGCCCTCCGGGACGGTGGTCCACGAATTCGTGTCGGCTGAGGGCAAGGTCTTCGCGGTGTCCTGGAAGGGAATGGCCGTGCCGGATCTGTCGCAGACACTCGGAACCTATTTCGCCGAATACAAGGCCGCCGCCACGGCTACGCCGCATGCGAGCCATCACAACCTGACCGTGCAGCAGCCCGACCTGGTGGTCCGCACGGGGGGTCACATGAGGAACTGGTACGGACAAGCCTATGTCCTAAGCCTGCTGCCCCCGAACTTCTCATTGGACGACATTAAGTAATGAGGAGGGATGCCGTGCGCAGAATCTATCTACTCGCTCTTATTCAACTCACTTTCCTGGCGGCCTGCGGCGGCGGCAGCGGCGGCGGCCTCCTCTCAGGCGGTACCGGCAGCACCGGTGGCACGGGCGGCAGCGGGCAGACCATTGCCTCTGCGGGACCCAACGTGGTAGCGGTGAGTGTTGACGCCGGCCCGGCCGGAGTGGGTGCAAACACTACCTTCAACATCCCATACATCAGCGTCACGATCTGCGTTCCGGGAAGTACGACAACCTGCCAGACCATCGATCACGTCGAGGTCGATACGGGCTCATACGGTCTGCGCATCATTTCCTCGGTGCTCAACCCGGCGATCTTTTCAGGCCTGCCGCAGGAAGCGACCTCCGCCAACGTCCCGATAGTGGAATGCACACAATTCGGCGACGGTTTCAGCTGGGGTTCGCTGCGCCTGGCCGATATCTCGATATCGGGTGAAAAGGCCGCAAGCGTCCCGATGCAGGTTATGGGTGACCCCAACTACCCGACTATTCCGACCGCCTGCTCGAGTACCGGACCGGAAGAGGATACGGTCGCGACCTTCGGCGCCAATGGCATCCTGGGGGTCGGACCGTTTGTGCAGGACTGCGGCACGGCGTGCACGTCGACCACGCAGTATGGGTTCTACTATGCTTGCCCGACAGGCGGCGGCACGTGTAGTCCCACATTCGTCCTCCTGACACAGGAAACAGCCAATCCGGTGGCCAGTTTCACAACGGATAACAACGGCGTCATTTTGGAGCTGCCCTCGGTCGCGGATGCAGGGGCAATAACGGCCACGGGTGCGCTCGTGTTCGGCATTGGTACGGAGGGCAACAACCCTCTGGGCAGCGCCGCCGTGCTCACTACAGACGACCTGGGTGAAATCAGCATCACCTATAACAACGTCTCGTATCCGACGTCCTTCATCGACAGCGGCTCGAATCTCAACTTCATCGACCCCGGCTCGGTCACCGTCTGTGGAACGTCCCCGAACCAGCTACTATGTCCGAGCTCGGAAATCAGCGCCTCTGCCACGCCCGTGGGCCTCAACGGCACGCAGTCGACCGTGAAGTTCAACATCGGTGACTCGACGACCCTCTTCAACAACAATCCGTCGTTCACGGCCTTCAACAACGTCGCCGCTCCGAGCTCCGACCCGCTGAAGAAGACCTTCGATTTCGGCTTGCCGTTCTTCTATGGGCGCAACGTGTTCACGGCCATCGAGGGAATGAACACCTCGGGCGGCATGGGCCCGTACTTCGCTTACTGAGAACTTAGTTCCGAGCCGCGGCGGTAGATCTCACCGCCGCGGACTCTGCGCAACGGCCGGCGGAACGCCGTGTTGAGCCGCAGCGAGACAATCAGGATATCGCCGGGAGGGTTGCACTCCCGGCCGACCCTGGCGACCAGCCCCTTCTCGAACGCGCGTGTCGTCCACTTCCACCACGGTATGTCAGAGATAACGCCCAACACGAAGAGCGGGCGCTCTGGCCGGTATTTGACTACTTTGCGCACGAGCAGCGCGCGCTTCACTCCGCCCACTTCCTCCAGGCCACGCGCGAAGCCGGTGACCACCGCGGGATCGAGGCCATGGCCGATGAACCGGTCGGTGGAACGAACAGTGGCACGCTCACGGCGCGAAAGCTCACCCTGCTCGCTCAGCTCCCAAAAACGCTTCTCGCATTCCTTTGCCTCGACCTCGCGCCCATGACGGCGGTGGAATCCTACCAGGGCCGCGCAAGCCGGCTGCTCCAGCTTCCGGTCGATCCGTGCGGCAGCCGATAACTGATCGATCCCCTGGGGATCGTCGCGTGCGAGCAGCAGCTGCCCCCGCCGCCATAGCGCCCCAACATGTTGGGGATTGCGCTCCAGAATCTGCGAATACAACACCATCGCCGCATCGGTGGAACCAAACTCCTCGGTAAATCGTGCGCGATCCCAGTGCTCTTCCTCGGACAGCGGCTCGGCTTCCGCCTTTCGCTCGAGCGTCGCGAGACGCGTGCGCGACTCGTTTGCGTAGTGGTGCCGCCTGTCCCACCATTGTTTGACGCTGATTCGCCAGCGCTCATCCAGGTCCTGGCGCAAGTTATCCACCGTTGCGCCAAGAAATGCGTCCGCGGCGCTCGACTCGATGGACCCAGGAACAAACGGCTCGACTGCAATCGCCTTGAGGCGGTCAGCCAGACACGGATGGGTATCGCCGTAGCCCGTCCGCTGCGCCAGGGCCTTGGCGAGCGAGCGGTCGGGTGCGAAGGCCGGATCCCCTAGCCGCAAGGACGGCCCCAGCATCGAGAACGGTGACATGGTGGGCGCGGGATCTTCGTCGGCGCGTTTGAAAATGGAAGGCCAGAACGTCTCGCTGAGAAACTCTCCGTGAGTATTGACCCGCAAAAGAGCGGAAGCCGTTGCCTCACGACCTACCGCTTCGACGGAAATCCGGTCGGCCTCATATTCCTGTTGCCGTGCCTGGACGAACGAATAGGCGTTGAACAACGGCGCGTACCAGTTAAAGAATCGCGTGAAAAGCGCCGCACCCCAGTGATTGTGGGTTTGCAGGGCGCCCAACAGACGCGCCCAACCGGTACGCAGTCGATATATCCAGGCGCCGAACCGGCCGTGCGCCCCCGAGAGATGGCCAAACTCGTGAGCCACCACCGCCTGGAATTCTTCCGGCGAAAGCGACTGCATGAGCGGAAGACCCAGCATCAGGTAGTTACGCGTGCCGCCGAAAATGCCGAAGCGCGGGTGCTGCACGATGGCGGCATTGAAGTCGCTCGTGAGGAGCACGTGGTCCACGCGCGGCGCCGCGCCTTTGGCGCGCAGATCCTCGATGAGGCGGAACAGATCCGGACACTCAGCGCTCGTGATCTGGCGTCCCTGTGGCGGGTCCAGGCGCACCCACATTGCCCGAAGCACGACGTAGATCAGGACGAGAAATGCCCAGCCGACCTTACCCAGCAAGAGCGCCGCGCGATTGACCGTGGCGCCCATCCACACGATGCAGGCCGCTCCGCCTATAAGCAGAATCAGGCTCGCCGCAACGTAGCCGTAACCGAGAAAGGCCAGCGCCCCGAGCTTTCTGCGATAGCCGGCTGGGTTCGTCGCTGCTTCCTGCTCGAGCCGCCGAACGAGCGACTCGTAGTCATCCTGAGTCATGCCTTCCAAATCCGTCGGACCGGGAAGCCATGATTATAGGTCGGGCACCCCACCCGCCCGCCGAACCGAAGTCCCAAAAAAGTGAGACGGCGGTCGCGTTCGTGAGCGCCCTCTGGTCTATCCCGAGCGACGCGAAAAGCGCGCGCGGTATTGGGCCGGCGTGGCGCCGACCCGTGCACGAAAATGGTGACGCAGCGACTCCGCGCTGCCCATGCCGACCTTCTCGGCGATCCGCTGAGCAGGCAGCCGGCCGCTCTCCAGGAGCTCCTTGGCACGCTCGATCCGTTCCCGCACGATCCAGGCGTACGGAGAGAGGCCGGTGGCGGCCTTGAACTCCCGCTGCAGGGTCCGTGCGCTCATGGACGCCTGCGCAGCCAGTGAATCGATCGTGTGCTCAGACGAAAGGCGCGCACGAATCCAGTCGAGAAGCCTCGCGAGCCGTCCGCGCTCGTCGGACGCGACGGGCCTTGGCACGAATTGCGCCTGTCCCCCCTCGCGATGTGGAGGAATCACCAGACGTTGGGCTACCTGGTTGGCGATCTTCGAGCCAAAGTCCTTCCGCACCAGGTGGACCAGCATATCCAACCCGGCCGCCGAGCCGGCTGACGTCAGCACCTGCCCCTCGTCGACGTACAACGCGTTGGGCTCGACCACGATGTCCGGATAGCGCGAAGCAAGCAGGTCGAGATATTTCCAATGGGTCGTTGCGCGTTTCCCCGCCATCACGCCGGCAGCGGCGAGCACGAATACGCCGGAACAGATCGAGCACAGGCGCGCGCCCCGCTCATAGGCCTGGCGCAGCTTGCGTAACAACTCTGGCGGTGGCGCCTCGTCGGGATCGCGCCATCCCGGTATAACAATGGTGTCGGCCCGATCCAACAGCCGCAAGGAATGCGACACCTGTACCTCGATTCCTCCGGCGGCGCGGATCGGCCCTCGCTCGGCCGCACACACGGCGAAGTCGTACCACGGCACGCTCAGCTCGGGGCGCGGCAACGCAAAGAGCTCGACCGTGCAGCCAAACTCGAAGGTGCACAGTCGATCGTAGGCAACGGCGGCGACGTTATGGCGCTCGGACATGGCGTGATCTTAACGCATCATGGCATTCGTGCCACTGGGTTCCGGAGCGCCGTACGGGCACCATGAGCCCACGCTTACCGAACCAGGAGGATGTCCACCATGCCCAGTGCCGTCACACAGGTCAGACCGGCCGACAGTGCGCTCGCCTTGAGTCATTTCTCGGCCGAACTCAGCTTCGAGACCGACTGTTGGGATGTGCACGACGCGCTGTCCCGGGAGCCGGATTTCGTGCTCGTCGACGTGCGCAGCCCGGAACTCTATGCGCAAAGCCACGTGCCGGGCGCGATCAATATCCCGCACGGAAAGATCATAGAGTCGCGCCTTGCGGAATACGGGCCGGACAGGGTTTTCGTGGTCTATTGTGCAGGCCCACACTGCAACGGTGCCCACAAGGGGGCAATCCGGCTGGCGCGCCTGGGGCGGCCGGTGAAACTCATGATCGGGGGCATCACCGGGTGGCGCGATGAAGGCTTCGACCTTGCGGAAGGCTAGGCCGCAATGGGCGGGCATTACTCAGACAGGCTCCTCACGTACAATGCCCGCCCCTGCGGTCGGAAGGCTTCGACAAGCACATGCTCGTTCGTTATTTCGCTCGAGTCGCGAGCCGCCTGAAGGGGACCGCGGTCGGCCGGCGAGTCCCGACAATGCTGGTCCTGCTCGTCACCTTCGCCTTCGCGCACGCTAATGCTGCCGAGAGGCCCGGGCCGTGCACGCAATGCGCGGAATGGAATGTCTCGCAGGAGCCGTTCCGGATCTATGGCAACACTTACTACGTCGGTGTGCGGGGTCTGAGCGCAATTCTCATCACCTCGCCGCAAGGGCATGTGCTCATTGACGGCGATTTACCGGAGTCGGCGCCGAAGATTGTCGCGAGTATCAAGGCGCTCGGGTTTCGGATCAAAGACGTCAAGCTCATTCTCAACTCCCACGTGCACTACGATCATGCGGGTGGGATTGGCGAGTTGCATCAATTGAGCGGGGCTACGGTGGCGGCAAGTAAGTTCACCGCGCGTGCGCTGGAGGATGGGCATTCAGGACCCGACGACCCGCAGTACGGAGCTCTCCCGCCCATACGGAAGGTCGCGCACGTAAAAGTCATCAAAGATGGGGAAACCCTGCATGTCGGGCCGTTGGCGCTGACCGCTCATCTCACGCCGGGGCACACGCCGGGCGGCACGACCTGGACATGGCAGTCCTGCGACCAGGACCGTTGCCTGAATTTGGTGTACGCGGACAGTTTGACGGCGGTATCCGCCGACAGCTTCCGGTTCAGCAGCAACACGACTTACCCGAACGTCATGCGCGACTTCGAGAAGAGCTTCGCGACGCTGAGCGCCCTTCCCTGCGACATTCTCCTAACCCCGCATCCGGAAATATCCGATCTGTGGAAGAGAATCGACAGGCGCGACAAAGGTGGCGATCCCAACGCCCTGGTCGACTCAACAGCGTGCCGCCGCCTTGCTGACACCTCCCGCGCGAATCTGGAGAAGCGGGTGGCGGACGAGAGAGCGCGGGGACACTAGGACCCAGGACGCGCGCGCGCCGCGCCGAGTCTCACGAATGTAGCAAGCCCGACACGCCCTGGCGGATCAGCAAGGCCGCCAGGGATAACATCGTCAGGCCGACCACGCTATCCAACACCTGCCACGCGCGCGGACGTGCGAAAATTGGCGCCAGGATTCGCGCCCCAAAACCAAGCGTCGTAAACCACACACCGCTCGCGCAAGCCGCGCCGCCGACGAACCAAATCCTCATGTCCGGCGGCTGACGTGTGCCGATCGAGCCCATCAGCAGAACGGTATCGAGGTACACGTGCGGATTGAGTAGCGTAAAGCCGGCGGCCTGGGCCATCGCGTTTCCCAGGGAAAGGGGCTCATGACCCGCTGCCGCGCGCAGGGATTGAGGCAAGAAAGCGCGTCGCAAAGCCTTGATCCCATACCAGACGAGAAAGGCCGAGCCGGCAATCGTCAGAAGCGCTACCAGCGTGGGCGAGTCACCCAGAATGCCCGCCAAGCCGGCCACACCGGCACCTATGAGCAAAAGATCCGAGAGCGCACAGAAAGCGACGATCGGAGCCACGTGCTCCTTTCTGATGCCCTGGCGCAATACGAACGCGTTTTGCGCGCCAATGGCGACGATGAGCGTGGCGCCGAGTGCAAAGCCGGTAGTGAAAGCGGGTCCGAACATGACGCACAGTGTGCTGGCGCTGGTGTACTTACTCCATTTAAACTTTCTTGGCCTGGTTAAGCAGTGCTAAATCGACTCTATGCTGGACTATGCCTCCCTGTCAGCCGTCGCCGCGGTAGTTCGCGAGGGAAGCTTCGAGCGCGCGGCACGCTCGCTTAACGTCACTACGTCTGCTGTATCTCAGCGGATAAAGCACCTGGAAGAGCGCCTGGGTAGTGTTCTCATCATTCGTGGCCAGCCCTGCAAAGCCACTGAGATGGGTCGGCTGCTCTGCAGCCACGTGGAACAAGTTGGGCTGCTCGAGCACGAACTGCGCGGAGCGTTGCCAAAGCTGGCCCAGACCCATGGTGACAACGATCGAGTCACACTACGCGTCGCGGTGAATGCCGATAGTCTGGGCACCTGGTTCATCGGTGCCATGGCGCAGTTTGTCGCTGGGGAAAAGGCGCTGGTAGACATTGCGCTCGATAACGAGGAGCACACGGTCGAGTGGCTCCGCTCTGGTGAGGTACTCGCCGCGGTGACGGCCCATGCGCAACCGGTTCAGGGGTTCAACAGCGTGCCGCTGGGCCGCTTCACCTACCTGGCAGTGGCTACGCCGGAATTCGTACGGCGCTACTTCCCCGACGGAGTGACTGCCACGGCGCTCAGCAGCGCACCGGGTTTGAAATTCAACAACAAGGACCGGATGCAGGCGCAGTGGGCACGACGGGTGTGCCGTCGCGACGTTGAGATATCGTCGCACTGGTTCCCGGCGACCCAGGCGTTTCTGGACGCCAGTCTTGCCGGGATCGGCTGGGGGATGAATCCAGCGTCCTTGGTACGAGGACATCTCGAGTCGGGAGCGCTGGTCGAACTCGTTCCCGGACGAACGTTGGCGGTGCCACTCTATTGGCAGCACACGCGGCTGCAGGTTCCGATGTTGGGACGATTGACGGAGGCGGTAGTCAGGGCGGCGAAAGTCGCGTTGCGCTAGCGGGCGGCGGCAATTTTCCCCTCATTCCACCAACCGCCCCCGAGTGCGACGAGTAGGTCGGCCGTATCCTGGAACTGCTCGATCTGCGCCGTCACAAAGCCGAGTTTGGCTTGCGCGAAGGTCCGTTCGGCGTCGATCAACTGCAACACGGTGGTTTTTCCAGCGGCATAACTGATCTGTTGCAGACTCAATGACTCCGACGCAATGGCCAGTGCGTGTTGCGATACCTTCAACCGGTCGGCATCATTCCCCAGCGCACGCAGGTCGTCCGCCACCTGCCCGAGAGCTTCCAACACAGTGCTTTGATACGACGCCGTCTGGGCGGCGAATGCGTCGCGCGACGCTCGGACCTGCGCTCGTAACGCCCCGCCCTGAAAGAGGGGCGCCGCAAGTGTACCGCCGGCACCCCAGAGAGAATCGAAGCGATGAAACAGCCCGGCGGAGGTAAGCGACTGTCGTGACAGCGTGCCCGTCAGATTCAGAGCGGGAAACTCCTGTGCCACTGCAACTCCAATCGCGGCACTGGCACTGTGCAGTTGGGCCTGGGAAGCGAGGATATCTGGCCTCTGCTGCACGAGACTCGAGGGGAGGCTGACCGGCACTTCCGGCGGCAACGTAAAATCCTTGATGTCGAAATCCGGTGCCGACCATTCGGCCGGGGACCGTCCGATGAGAACGGCGAGCGCATCGCGCGCCACCCCGAGTTGCTGATGCAGGCTCGGCAGCGCGGTCAGGTCAACTACGAGTTGGCTTTCGGCGGTCAGCACGTCGGTTCGCGCGACGGCGCCCAGCTCGAACTCCTTCTGGGTCAGATTGAGGTTCCTCCGATCGCTGGCAATCAATTCTTCCGTGGTGGCGATCTGCAGGCGGACTGAGGCAATGGTGAGCGATTCGTTCACGACGTTGCCGGTCAACGTGAGCCAGGCGGCGTCGAGTTGGTATCCCTGCATTTCCGCCAGCGCACGTTGTTGTTCGTCAGCGCGACGGGTGCCGCCGAAGACGTCGACCGCGTAGCTGGCCGACAGGCCCATGGTGTAGACCGTCTGCTGCGACTGTGGGCCGGGCTCGGAGTTGCCATTGCGTTGGACGCCAGCGTTGGCGTTAACACGGGGGAAGAACGCTGCCTGTGCTACGCGGACTTCCTCTTGCGCCTGCGCCAGTGTCGCGGTGGCCTGGGCCAGGGTGGGGCTGTTGGCGAGGGAGAGCTTCAGGGCTTGGTCGAGCACGGGGGACTTGAAGACCTGCCACCATTGCGCGGGGAGGTCGGCGCCGACTTTGAGGGTTTGGATGGGGAGGGGCGCGGAGCCGGGGGGCGGCGGCGATGGGGGCTGCCCGTGCGCTTGCGGCTGCGGCGGCGCAGTTGGTTGCGCGGTCGCAATAGGCGGTTGCGGCGCCGTCTCGGGCGCAGTCTCCTTCTCCGGTGTGTAATACGTCTCGCCGGCAGGCGGCGTCGGTCGGTGAAAGTCGGGCCCCACAGAACAACTCACGAGCAACATCCCGGCCGCGGCCATCAGCATCGCCGCCGCTCGCGGGGTCCAAGCGCGCGACCGCACCGGACTACTCATAACGCAAGGCATCGATAGGATTCAGACGCGATGCCTGTCGCGCCGGGTAGTAGCCGAAAAAGATGCCGACCGCCGCCGAGAACACGAACGCAGCGATGATCACATCCGCGCGCAGGAGAATGGGCCAATCGGCGACCGACGAGACGATCTCCGAAGCTACGACCCCCGCAACAATCCCCGCGGCCCCTCCCATCAGGCTCAACAGCATTGCCTCGATGAGGAATTGCATCAGCACGTGAAGCCG
>DATBCZ010000379.1:0-2887 GCA_036270175.1 Steroidobacteraceae bacterium
CCCCTTGAAAGGTTACCCGTTACAGGCGTTGGCGTTGGCCCCCGACCGGGCCGTGTTGCACCAGCGCCTGGAGGACCGATTCCACAGTATGCTGACAGCCGGTTTCCTGGATGAGGTGCGGTCGTTGCGCGCGCGCGGCGACCTGGAGGCACGACATTCCTCCATGCGTGCCGTCGGCTACCGACAGCTCTGGGCTCACCTTGCCGGTGAATATGATCTGGAGGAGGCTACGCGCCGCGGCATTATCGCAACGCGCCAGCTCGCCAAACGCCAGCTCACGTGGATGCGTTCTGAACAGTCGCTCGAGTGGCTCGATCCGGACATATCTATGTTACAGGCGTCGTGGAATCGCGACTTAAGTCAGAAGCTTCGAGAGCTTGGGCTTTGAAGGAAACCGCATGTTAAGATGAGCGCACGGTCCTCGCTGACCGCGAGGGCACGGAGTTTGCTGAATCGCGGGACAGGGAAGTTCGCTTGCGATTCTTTTTCGAACAATTAGAAGCTGTGTGTGGAAAACAAGGAGAAACCGATGGCCAAAGGCCAATCGTTGCAAGACCCCTTTTTGAATGCATTACGAAAAGAGAGGGTCCCCGTCTCGATCTACCTCGTCAACGGTATCAAGTTGCAGGGTCAGATCGACTCGTTCGATCAGTTCGTGGTTCTGTTGAAGAACAGCGTCAGTCAGATGGTTTACAAGCACGCCATTTCCACGGTCGTGCCGGCTCGCAATGTGCGGCTGGCCGAGGAGGGTGGTGCCGTGCCGGAGACGACCCCCGCCGAATGAGCCTCATTCTCAGTCTGGCCGCCCGCTCGTGAAGAGCTTCGAGCGCCCCCAAACGGGTGAGCGCGCGGTGCTCGTGCGTCTCGGGTTGGGAACACCGGTCGACACCGAGGACCTCCAGGAATTCAGGCAGCTCGCGACTTCCGCGGGCGCCATTCCCGTTGCAACCGTAACAGGCCGCCGTGACCGCCCCGATCCCCGCTACTTCATGGGTAGCGGCAAGGCCGAGGAGTTGCGCGACGTGGCTGTTGCCAACGAGGCCGAAGTTGTACTCGTCGATCACGCACTGACACCGAGTCAGGAACGCAACCTCGAGAAATTGACGGGGCGGCGCGTGCTCGATCGCAGCGGCCTGATTCTCGACATTTTCGCGCAACGGGCCCGCAGCTTCGAAGGCAAACTGCAGGTTGAGCTCGCGCAGTTGAAGCACATCAGCACGCGCCTGGTGCGCGGCTGGACCCACCTCGAGCGGCAGTCGGGCGGTATCGGCATGCGCGGCCCGGGTGAGACCCAGCTCGAGACCGACCGCCGGCTGATCGGCCAGCGCGTGAAGATCCTGAGCAAACGTCTCGAGAAGATCACGCAACAGCGCGAGACCGGCCGGCAGGCCCGGGCCGAGATCCCGGTGCCGTCGCTGGCGCTCGTGGGTTATACCAACGCCGGTAAGTCGACCCTGTTTCGTTCGTGGACTGGCGCGGATGCGTATGTTGCCGACCAGTTGTTTGCCACCCTCGATCCAACTGTACGGCGCGTAACACTGCCGGGGGGTACCCTGGTCGTTGCGGCTGACACTGTTGGATTCATCCGCGAGCTGCCGCACGAGTTGGTTGCGGCGTTTCAGTCAACACTCACGGAAGCACGCGAGGCGACGTTGCTGCTGCATGTCATCGATGCGAGCGATGCGCGCCGTGATGAGCACATTTCCCAGGTTGACGCCGTG
Organism: Steroidobacteraceae bacterium; assembly: GCA_036270175.1. Taxonomy (GTDB): domain Bacteria; phylum Pseudomonadota; class Gammaproteobacteria; order Steroidobacterales; family Steroidobacteraceae; genus 13-2-20CM-66-19. The sequence continues at coordinate 1,722 of DATBCZ010000379.1, forward strand.
CTGACGGAGATCGGCGCCGAGAACATTCCTCAGATCCTGGTCTACAACAAGATCGATCGCCTGGAGATGCAGCCGCGGATCGACCGTAATGCCGACGGGCAGGCGACGGCGGTGTGGATCTCGGCCGAGAAGCGCCAGGGCCTGGACCTGCTGGCGGAAGCCGTCGCGGAGCGGCTCACCCGTTTTGCCCGCAAGGCCCGGATCCGGATTCAGGCGACCGGCGGCGCGGTGCGCTCGCGGCTCTATGACGCCAAGGCGGTCCGCGATGAGCACACCGCGGATGACGGCTCCATCGAGCTCGACGTAGAGCTGCCGGACGTAGAGCTCATGTCGCTGGCCAGGACGCCAGGAGTACAAATTCTGGATGTACCCGGCACGCCGCTGCCGGAAGGCCTCACATTCCAGGCGCCGCCGCCCGTCAAAAACGCCGCCGGCGACTTTTGACCATGCACCAATCACCGATTGTGCCTTGTGATACGCAGACGTCGTACCTACAATCGACGCCCGTTTCGGGGCCGAAGCACGCCTCATGAGCGATTTTCTTTAAATGGCGTGGAATCAACCCGGTCAGAACAATCCTTGGGGCCGTCGGCCCGGCGGTCAGGGCAACGGTCCGGACCTGGATGAGCGGGTAAAAAGCTGGCAACGGCGGCTGGAGTCGCTGTTCCGACCCGGCGGCGAGCGCGGCGGCGAAGGCCGTTCGGTGCTCATTCTCGTGGGCGTGGTGGCGCTGGCGCTCTGGCTGGCCTCCGGCATATTCCAGATCAAGGCGGCCGAGCAGGGCGTCATCCTGCGCTTCGGCAAGCTGGTGGACATCCGCAACCAGGGTGCGGGCTGGCGCTGGCCCTGGCCCATTGAGCAGCTCATCAAGGTCAATGTCGCCAGCATCCAGTCGAGCGAATACAAGTCGCGCGTCCTGACCTCCGATGTGAACCTGGTGGAGCTGCGCTTCGCCGTGCAGTACCAGCTCAGCGACCCGAAGAAAGTGCTGTTCCAGGTGAAGGACCCCGAGGCCACGCTGAGCGAAGTCAGTGAAATGGCCATCCGCGAGGTGGTGGGCCGCAGCGAGCTCGACAATGTGCTGGTCGGCAAGACCCGTCCGGAAATCACACGGCGCGCCAAGGAGCTGATCCAGCGTACGCTCGATGCGTATAACACCGGCATCA
>DATBCZ010000380.1:0-2715 GCA_036270175.1 Steroidobacteraceae bacterium
CAGTGTCGCGATACCAGAGCTTCGTGAGCCGCTGCTCCATGTCCGCTCAACTCAAACTTTGAACTGCATGCGGTGCAGTTGGGCGTAGATGCCGTCCTTGTTGAGAAGTTCGGCATGTGTGCCGGTCTCGATGAGGTCACCGCCGTCGAGAACGATGATGCGGTCGGCCTGCTCCACGGTTGAAAGCCTGTGAGCGATGATGAACGTGGTGCGGTTCTGGACGAGGCGTGCGAGGGCGGCCTGGATGTAGCGCTCGGACTCGGTGTCGAGTGCCGAGGTCGCCTCGTCGAGGATGAGAATCGGCGCGTCCTTGAGCAACGCCCGCGCGATGGAAATGCGTTGCCGCTGGCCTCCGGAGAGGAGCACGCCACGGTCACCGACCATGGTGTTGAGTCCGGCCGGCTGCTCGCCGGTGAACTCGAGCACACGGGCCGCGTCGGCTGCCTGGTCGAGGGCGTCGTTCGACACCTCCCGGCCGAAGGCGATGTTGTTTCGGATCGTGTCGTTGAAGAGGACGACGTCCTGGCTCACGACGGCAATCTGTTCGCGTAGGTTGCGCAGATCGTAGTCCCGTACATCGCGCCCGTCGATGCGGACCGAGCCGGACATGACGTCGTAAAACCGCGGCAGGAGGTTCACGAGGGTGGATTTTCCACTGCCCGACTTGCCGACGATGGCGATGCTTTCGCCCGGGGCAACCTTCAGTGAGACACCATTGAGCGCCGGGCCTTTGCCGCTCTCATACGAGAAGGAGACGTTCGCGAACTCAACTTCGCCCCGCACCCGGGGTGTCTCGTAGCCACCGCCCTGCGACTCGGCCGGCTCGTCGAGAAGCTCGAACAGGCTCTGGCCGGCGGCGATACCGTTTTGCAAGGCGCCGCTGACTCCGACCAGCTCGCGCAACGGTTGTGCGATGTTGACCAGGGCCGCGAAAAAACCAAGCAGGTCGCCCATGGTCATGCGCCCGGCGATGGCGTCCGCGATGGCTATGTAGAGAACGACGGCGACGCCGAGTGCGGTCACGAGTTGCACGATCGGGTTCGCGAGACTCCTGGTCAGAACGAGGCGCATGTTCGAGCGCAGGTTGTGCTGGTTCACAACATCGAACTGACGGTCGAGATGCTCCTGTGCGTTGTAGACCTTGATGAGTCGTGGCGCCTCGAAGCTCTCCTTGGATACACGGGTTACGTCGCCGACCGAGTCCTGAATACGGCGGCTATAACGGCGGAAGCGCCGGTTGATGACCGAGATGAGCCAGCCCATCAGGGGGCCGATGGTGAGCGCCATCAACGCCAGGCGCGCGTTGAGCCACAGCAGAAGTCCGATCGAGAAGGTGATCGTGAGCGTCGTTGTGAGAACCGATACCACGGAGTCGGTGGTGGCCTGCCCTATCTGCTCGGTGTTGTAGGTCAGCCGCGAGAGCAGCGCCCCGGCCGAGTTGCGATCGAAGTAGCTGATGGGAAACTGCAGCACGCGGCGGAAGACTTCACCGCGCAGGCGTGTCACGACCCGCCGGCCGACATAACCCATGAAGTAGGTCTGGGTGAAATCACCCAGACCGCGCAGAACGAAGAGCGCGACCAAGATGAGCGGAGCCCAGGTGATGGTGCGCGGGTCCCGGTGGATGAGGGTGTTGTCACCGAGGCTCTTGGCCCAGTAACCGATACTGCCCATGACGGCGGAATACAAAATGCCGCCCAGGATGGCAATGGTGAAATGGCCGCGGTAGGGGCGGACATAACTCAGCAGGCGCAGATACGTGTGGAGCGCACCCTCCGGCGCCGGCTTGTTGGCCCCCCCGGTGGTGCTCAAGGCTTGCCCGCCGGACCTTCCTTGATGGTGGCGATATTGAGCTCGGCGAAGCCGAGGCGGCCCAGCACGTCCATGGCTGTAATCACTGACTGGTGGGTGGCGCGGCCATCGGCGCGGAGCGTCACCCGGACGCCGCGATTCGAGCCGGTCTCTTTCAACACCGCGGCGCGCAGAGTCTCGGGACTGGAGTTGATGAGCTCCTTCTCATTGACCCGGTAGGTACCTTCCTGGGTCACCGTGACGACTAGCGGTTCGCTCTTGGCGGTTTGCGGAGGAACCGCATTCGCCTGTGGCAGGTGCACGCGCATCCGGCCCTCGTCGGTGAAACGGCTCGAGAGCATGAAGAAGACCACGAGGAGCAGCACGACGTCGATGAGGGAGACAACGTTGATCTCCGGCTCTTCGTGACGACGGGGCTTCAGGTTCACAGACGGCTCGAGGTCATACGCCGGCCGAGGCCATCGCGCGTCTGGGCGGCGCGGTGATCAGGGTACTGCCTCATCGGGGCGCTCAAGCCGCGACGGCAGTCGCAGCGCTCGGCGACCGCCCTTCCCGTGCCTGCGACGCCTCGACAGCGTCGGCCATACGCATCGCGTTCTTCTCCATCTCCACCACGATGCGCTCAACCTTGCCGCGCAAGTAACGGTAGGCGATGAGCGAGGGGATGGCGACGCACAGTCCGGCGACCGTGGCGATCAACGCTTCAGCGATACCGCCGGACAGCGCACGGGGATCACCCATGCCGCCCGATTGAATGGCGTTGAACGAGCGGATGATGCCCGTGACGGTGCCGAGCAGGCCGAGCAGCGGCGAGATACTGGCGATGGTGCCAAGCGAGTTCAGGAAGCGCTCGAGCTCATACACCACGTGACGGCCGGTGTCCTCCAGGCGCTCCATAAGGAT
>DATBCZ010000381.1:0-8293 GCA_036270175.1 Steroidobacteraceae bacterium
ACCCCGAGTCGATAATGCCAATCTTGATGCCGCTCCCCGAGAAGCGACTGTCGGTCGAATTGAATCCCTTCAGGCGCTGACCCCAGCCGGGCACTCGTTCGAGAGGCCGTAGCTTCACTGTGTTAATGCCGGAGCTCAAGCGAGGCGCCGATATAACGCGATCCCAGTGATTGGAAGCAGCGCTAACGAATAGCGTCTGGATTGCCTCGATAGAGCCCCCGAAGAAAGTGATGCGGGCAGCTCCGGTCTCGTCCGTGAGGGCTTGCGCGGGTAATTCACCTCCGCAGACGATGACCCTCGCCCTGGCGAGCGGTTGATCGCGCTCGCCGATCACGCGAATCGTAATCTCCGTGGCAATGGAGCGGAGCGGCAACAGCGCTGCAATCGGCATGACGCTTGGTACGGGGACGTAGTCCGCACAGGCCAACAGCGAGTCACGCTCGATGATCAGGTGGGGAGGTGCAACACTGCGCAATCGCTGTGCCTTGCCTTCATCGATTTTGGCGACAATGACTTCGTTTACACTGCTGCCTTCGGCCGCGAAGGGCTCTGTGCCGCCGAGTTTGATACGCTTGATGACTTCGACGTTCTCCTGGTGGCTCAGATATTGAACGACATCGTCCATTGAATGTTTGAAATCGGCGAACGCCCGACCACCTGGAGCGGTACGCGTGCCGATGACGTAACGCTCACGCCGCCTGCCGGGAGGCGCTGCCGCGAAACCGCCGTCGCCACCGTTGCCTGAGTCCCGCGGCGCTGAGCGTTGCGGCCCGGTTGCCCTCCGGATCGAATCGTCGCCAGCTTCGCTCGCCTTCTTCGTGGCCACACTCGGCCGTTCGTCTTTTTCCGCCATCGCAATATTCCTCTCTCGTGTCGTCGCTGTGCCGCCGCGCGCCTCGGCGGGTAAGTGGCTCACTTACGACGCGCCGAGGCACACTGCTGGTTCCTCGAGTGCCGCTATTGGATCGTCTGCTGCCGATTGGCGCCCCATGCGCCGCCGAGCCCGAAAGGTTGTCCGAAGCCGGCATACGGCGGTCCGATGCCAGCGAACGCTTGCCCTGCGCCAAATCCGCCCGGATGGCCTTGTGGGCTCTGCGCGCCCAACTGTTGGGTCAGTTGATGGAGCGCGATGCCAATCTGCTGGGTCACGGCCGCGTGCGCGGCTAACTGTTGCGCGAGCTGGCCGAGCACCGTGACGAGGTGTTGTGCAGGATGACCGGAATCCTGACCGAACGACTGACCGAACGACACATTGCCGCCACTGAAGCCGGGCTGCCCAAACAGGCCCGGATTCATCTGCGGCCATCCCGCTGCCTGCAATCCCGGAAATTGAGAAGCCAGACCCTGGGGGGAATACTGTGGAAAGTTTGACACCATTGGATGCTCTCCATGTTGAGAAAACACTGCACGTCAGCAGCGGTATGCATGATCGGACGGACCTGCGGCCGCGCGGAATAGTCCAAACATCCCAGTCAGGGTACAAAGACGGGCTACGCAGCTGTGGCCTGGTCCGGGCCGCTGAATCGCACAGCTATGTCCGGCTCAAATGAGCGACGGTCCGGTTCGTGCGGTCGTTGACGCCGGGCAGCGCTGCAGAACGCACCTCGCTCAACTGGTCCCGACCGGTAGCGAAACTGTCCCGCGTAGTCCCCTCGGACCCTGCGAGCCACTCTCATCTCCCGGTTGTCGTAAAAGTCGCGCGACGGAAAACAACTGCACGGGCTGGTCTTCGGTCGGCGACCTGTAGACGACGAAAGCGATTCCAACTGCTTCCCCGACGACGAGGGCAGCTAACATCAGTCAGAGAGGTGCGGCCGTATATCGAAAGGCTGCGCCGCTGCTAGCAGCCCAGACGCCCTCCCTTTCCGGAGATGTTACCAACGGTTACACCGGTACGATTACCGTTGGCATCTGATAGGTGGCAGCGGCACTACTAGTGTTAGCCGTGCTGGGTACCGTGAATGCCAATTGTTGTTTCGGCGCATCACGAAATGAGTTGCTGTTGAAACCGGGGCTTCGAATATGATCAATTGCCCACAATTACTACACGCGGTATCTAAAGTGTTTATCCACTTTAGCGATATCGTTTGCCATAGGATGGCGTTCCCGACACAGATTTCTTGACATGTTCGTTAGGGGGGGATTGCAATGTTTTGGCAATTATCGAGCTCGCACAAGCGGGCCATGGGGCCTATTGTCCTCGGAATTTTAGCGGCCACGGCCGCCCGAGCCCAGACCACACCGGCCGCTTCGAGCACCGCATCATCGGACGCACTACAGGAAGTAGTCGTCACCGCTCAGTTCAGAACCCAGCGCCTGCAGGACGCGCCTATCGCGATCACCGCCGTCAATTCCGCCATGCTCGAGGCACGCGGGGACGTGAACCTGGTGGATGTCAGTAACCAGGCTCCGAACGTCAACCTGCGCGAAACCGGCGGTGCCTTTGGTCCCGGCATGTCCGCCTACATCCGCGGCGTCGGTCAGGCGGACTTCGATCCGGCGTTGGAGCCCGGCGTCGGCATCTACATCGACGATGTCTACTATCCCAGCCTCACAGGCGCCAACTTCGATCTGCTCGATCTCGATCGCGTCGAGATCCTGCGCGGCCCCGAGGGCGTGCTGGGCGGTCGTAACTCCGAAGGTGGTGCCATCAAGCTCTATTCGCAGAAGCCGAGTGAAAACGATGGCGGCTCAATACAGGCCGGCTGGGGCTCGCGCAACCTGATCGAGTTCCGCGGCGTGGGCAACATGGCGCTCATTAAGGACACCCTGTTTCTGCGCGTGAGCGCTGTCAACAAGAAGCAGGACGGCTACGTTACCCGTTACGATTACGGCTGCCTGTTTCCGAACAGCGGCATCCCAAACTCCTCCCAGCAGACCGATTGCGTGAGCGGCAAGCAAGGCGGCAAGGACTATTCGGCTGGCCGCGCAGCACTGCGCTGGTTGGCCACTGACAAGTTGGAGGTGAACTACTCCATCGATGCGACCATCGACGACTCGCCGGTAGCGGCGACCGTCCTCCAGGCCGTCAACCCGGCTGCGAGCGGCTCTGCTGCCACCAGCACCTACGGCGTCCCGTACACCGCCGCCTTCGTGCCGCCGAACCCGTGGAGCAGTTATGCAAGCTTCACAGACGTGCGCCCGGACGGCACCGTCGTCAGCTACGCGCCCACCACGCACACCAAAGTCTGGGGCAATAACCTGACCGGCGACTACGTGTTCAACAACAATCTCTCGATCAAGTCGATCACAGCCTACCGTGAGTTCGACAGCCGCTGGGTAGAGGACAACGACGTCTCCCCGCTATCCGGATCTCTCGGTGCCGAACACATCTGGAACCACTCCTTCAGCGAGGAGCTGCGCTTGAACGGCTCGGTCTCGATCCTCGACTACACCGTGGGCGGGTACTATTTCAACCAGGTCAGCACTTACGCCACGCACCAGATGTTGAACTACGTCGGGATCTTCCCGAGTTTCATCCCTGGCCTGTGCGGCAATACTACGGCACCCGCCTGCATCTTCGAATTCTACTCGAAGGGCGACGTGGTGGCGGCTTCCAGCTATGCCGGCTTCTTGAACGGTAGCTTCCACCTCACCGATGCACTCACGCTCAACACCGGCGTGCGCGAAACGAAGGAGAGCAAGGACTACACGTTCTCGCGACAGGCCATCGACGGGCAGGCGACGCTCGGCTTGACGGCCCTCGACGGCTATACCGGCCGATACAGCGGCAACAAGTTCGATTGGCGCGCGAACCTCGAGTATCGCTGGAACCCCAGTCTGATGACGTATGTCAGTGCCTCGACCGGATTCAAGGGTGGCGGTATCAACCCCCGTCCCTTCATCCCCTCGCAGGTGCAGCCGTTCAAGCCGGAATCCCTGAACGCCTACGAGATCGGCGCGAAATCCGACTTCCTGGATCGCAAGGTGCGTGTGAACGTTGCCGCGTTCTATAACAAGTTCAAGGATATTCAGATCGCGTTGCTCAGCTGCCCGCAGTTTTCGGGTGGCAACGCCGCTGAGCCATGCGCGGCACCTGTCAATGCCGGCAATGCCGACATCAAGGGTGTTGAGTTTGAAACTGAGCTGCACCCGGTCGGTGGCTTTTCCGCTGACGCGAGCCTGAGCTATCTCACCTTCAAATACACCAAGGTGGATCCGAACGCCGGCATCCCGGTCGGCTCGGAGGCCCCCGGCACGATTCACTGGAAGTGGTCGACGGGCGTGCAGTACGAGTACTCGCTGCCGGATGGCTCTACGGTGACACCGCGGTTTGACTTCAGCTTCACCGGCGGCTTCAACACCAACGCCGTTACAGCAGGAACCAACCGGGTGTATGGCTACCACCTGGGTAACGCGCGCATCACCTGGCGCTCACCCCAGGATGTCTGGGAAGCAGCCCTGGTCGGAGCGAACGTGTTCAACGAGGTTTACTACATCTCGAACTTCGATCTGACCGCGAGCTCTGGCGCGGAGTACGGCCTGTTGGCCCCGCCCCGCGAGTTCTCGATCCAGGTCAAGCGCAAGCTCTGATCGCTCAAAGTCAGTAGCTTCCGCGGCGGTGGCGCACCCGATTTCGGCGCCCACCGCCGCGGAGATTCTCCAACGGGCTGTTGGAGATTCTCGGCAGCATGCCGCTCAGGATCGCGAGCCGCCCTTCTTCAGTTGAGGAGGATTTTTCGGGCAGGTGTTCGAGAGCAACTGCGCGGCCACTTCGCGAGCCAGACTCGCTGCGATGCGATTGCGATCCAGGTGTGCCGCGACGGAAGCGCCGTCATACAGGAGCAGGAGTTGTTGTCCGAGCCGCCCAGGATCGGCGGCGCCGGCCTCGCGAGCGAGACTCGTGAGCAGGCCTAGCATGAATGCACGCGACCGATCACTGGCGACCTTCACGTTCTCGCTCGCGCCGTCGTCGGCTCTGGCGCGCACGAAAGCGCAGCCTTTGTAACCCGGCTGCGAGGTCGTCTCGCCGAGTAGCTCAAATATGCCGAGTATCTTTTTCTGCGGCGTGTCGTAGCGCGAAATCCACTCATTGACACGAGCCTGCCGCGTGGCGTTCCGCGCCTCGAGATAGGCACGGATGAGCCCGTCCTTACTGCCAAAACAGTCGTACAGCGATGCCTTGGCAACATCGGCGCGCTCGATGATCCGGTCAATCCCAACCGTATTGATGCTGTTCTCGTAGAACAGCTCATCCGCCGCGGCTAGCAGGCGCTCCCGGGCGGTCGCCCGCGGCACGGGCAACTGCTTCGTTACGTTCATGGACTTGACTCTACCAGACAGGTCTGTATGCTTCAAGCCGAACAGACCGGTCTGTCTGGCCAGGAGATGCCTTTGAACCACAATTGCCTCGCAGCCGCCCAGGGGCGGGCCACGAACGCTCGCCAGCTCTCGCCGGCGGCGTCATTCGTCCTTCTCGCATCCATTACGGTCTCGTTCCTGGCCGGATCCAGCGTGCCCTCTCCCCTGTATCCGATCTACATGGCCGAGTGGGGACTCTCTCCGGCCGAGGTGACGGTCATTTTCGGCATCTACGCGGTTGCGGTCCTGCTTGCGCTGCTGGTTGCAGGGCGCCTGTCGGACCACCTCGGCCGTCGGCCGGTGCTGCTCGTTGCAACCGTCGCGCAGGTACTTACGATGGCCCTGTTCGCGACCTCCACGAGTGTGACCGGATTGTTGGTTGCGCGCGTCGTACAGGGACTCACGACAGGCGCTGCGATCGGCGCCGTAGGGGCCGCGATGATCGATCTGGATAAGTCGCGCGGAACGGTCGCGAATGCCGTGGCACCACCGATCGGGACCGCACTCGGGGCAATATTGGCGGGCGTTCTCGTTCAATATCTGCCCTTCCCGACGGTGCTGGTCTACGGTGTGTTAGGTGTGATCTTCCTCCTGCAGGCCCTCGGCGTCGCCCTCATGCCGGAGTCCATTTCGCCGCGTGCCGGCGTCATCTCCTCGCTGAAGCCGCAATTCAACTTGCCACGCGCGACGCGTGAGCGGCTGCTGCTGGCGCTGCCTGTGCTGGTGGCACTCTGGGCCCTGGGGGGATTCTATGCCGCCCTCGGCCCCATGCTCATTCGCGCGATGCTAGGGTCCAATTCGCCACTGCTCGGGGGCCTGGCCCTGTTTGTTCTCGCCGCCAGCGGAGCCGTATCGGTTCTTCTTCTGCAGCGTCGGGAGCCGTCGGAGATGATGACATTCGGCGCTGTCGCCCTGTTCGTCGGCGCCGCAATCGCCGCGGTCTCGGTCGTCGACAGCGCGGTTATCACGTTCTTCGTGGGCGCTGCGGTTGCGGGAATCGGATTCGGCGCCGGGTTCCAAGGCGCGATCCGCACCGTGGTGCCTTTTGCCGCAGCCCATGAGCGCGCAGGCGTTCTTTCGATCATTTTTGTCATCAGCTACATTTCGATGGGCCTGCCGGCGGTGATCGCCGGTTGGCTGATTGCCCGCGATGGCAACCTGGTCGGCACGGCGCAGATCTTTTGTGCCGTCGTCATGGCGCTAGCCTTTACCGCGCTCTTCGCGAGCGTGTTGCGCGCACTCACGAAGCGCCAGAGTCAACGAGCCCGAGCCCTATGAAACACCTTCGCCGCATCGGACACGATGGCCGCATGAAGAAGATCGTCATGCTTTCCCTGCCCCCCGCTCATGGTGTCGACGTCATGGGGCCGTTGGAAGTATTTGGCCTTGCCAGCCGGATGCTCGAGGAGGAATCAGGCCGACCGGGATACGAGACCGAGCTCGTGACGAATTCCGCCGACCTGGTCATTCCAACGAGTTCCGGCATCAGAATCAACGCCCATAAGCACTACGAACAGGTGACAGAGAAGGTCGACACACTCTTCATTGCCGCCGGCGCGGGCACCCGCGAGCCTGCCGATCCGGCACTGTTGGCGTGGCTGCGCAAGATGGCAGGACAAACACACAGAGTCTGCTCCGTCTGTACCGGGGCCTTTCTCCTTGCGAACGCGGGTTTGTTGAACGGCAGGCGCGCCACGACTCATTGGAGGTACGCTGAGAGTTTCGCGCGGCAGTATCCGGCTGTGTCTTGGGACCCCAATCCTATCTGGGTGCAGGACGGCAACATCTATACCTCCGCGGGAATTTCCGCCGGCATGGATCTCGCCCTGGCGCTCATCGAGGAAGACCATGGCAATGCCCTGGCGCTTGCCGTCGCGCGGCGCATGGTCATCTTTCTGCGCCGGCCCGGCAGCCAGGCGCAATTCAGTGTCGCGCTCGCGTCGCAGGCGGCCGAGCGCAAAGGTCTACAGGAGTTGCAAGTCTGGATCGCTGAGAATCTCGCGAAGAATCTCTCGATCGAGGTTCTTGCGCAGCGCGCGGCCATGAGCCCGCGCAACTTCGTGCGTGTGTTCGCTCGGGAGTTCGGCAACACGCCGGCCCGCTATGTCGAGCAGGTTCGGGTCGAAGCTGCCCGAACACAACTCGCATCGACGGGCGACAGCATGGACGCGATCGCGGGCCGCTGCGGCTTTTCCAGTGCGGAGCTGCTGCGCCGCTGCTTCCTGCGCCACTTCAAGATTGCGCCGAGTCAATTTCGCAAACACCTCCACACGCCGACCGCGACGCGGGAGCTTCGGCCGGGCGTACCGGGCATGGTTGGCATGTCGCTCTAGATTTGGGCTCTACCGCCATCGACGAATAGCTCAATTCCCGGTGATGACCGCCACTTCGCCCTGTAACTTTTCCATGGCTTTACTCGCGTTGCTGATCGACTGAATTGACGGCGCTACTGATCTTCATCGGGCTCTCTCCAATTTGATCCCTGGACCACCCTCCACCCGTGGCGCGCACTAGCGCGACCGCCGCGTTGAGTTGCAATACGCGCGCGGAGATGGCGTCGCGCTCCTCTTGCAGGGCAGCCGTATGAGTCGTAGTCACCTCCACATAGTCCGCAACACCCGCGTCATAGCGCTTGTCCGAATGATTCGCCGCGCTCTGTGCCGACTTCGAAGCCGCCTCGTCGGCGGCCACCTCATCGGCGAGGTGATGCAGGGCTGCAAGGTTGTCCTCGACTTCCTGATAGGCGGTGAGCGTGGTCTTGCGGTAATTCGCGACCGCTTCGTCATAGCTCGCGCGTGCCTGTTGGTTGGCCGCCGAGCGCCCGCCGAAATCGAGCAGCGGGACCGTTGCTGAGGGGCCGACAGACCACATGCGGCTCGGCGCCTTGAACCACTGCGACGCGTGGATACTCTGGAAGCCGCCTTCGCCAGTCAGTGAGAAAATAGGAAACCACGCAGCGCGTGCAACACCGATCTGCGCATTCGCCGCGGCC
>DATBCZ010000382.1:0-17681 GCA_036270175.1 Steroidobacteraceae bacterium
GAGCGCCACACGCATGATCTCGGGCGTCACGCCTTCGACCTTGATGTCCATCTGCAGCGCCGTCACGCCATCTTTCGTGCCCGCGACCTTGAAATCCATGTCGCCGAGGTGATCCTCGTCGCCGAGAATATCGGTCAGAACCTTGAAGCGGCTGCCTTCCAACACGAGGCCCATCGCCACTCCGGCTACGGGAGCCTTCACCGGCACGCCCGCATCCATCAGGGACAGTACGGTGCCGCACACGCTCGCCATGGAGCTCGAGCCGTTGGATTCGAGAATTTCCGATACCACACGGATAACGTACGGGAACGTCTCCATGTCAGGCATCACAGCCTGTACACCGCGGCGTGCGAGGTTGCCGTGGCCGATCTCGCGGCGCTTCGGCGAACCCATCATGCCCGTCTCATTCACAGAGAACGGCGGGAAGTTGTAGTGCAGCATGAACGGCTCGCGGCGTTCGCCCTCGAGGCCGTCGATGATCTGCGAGTCACGGCCGGTACCGAGCGTCGTGACCACGAGCGCCTGCGTCTCGCCGCGTGTAAACAGGGCGGAGCCGTGAGTTCTGGGCAGTACGCCCACTTTCACGGTGATCGGGCGGACGGTCTTCGCGTCGCGACCGTCGATGCGCGGCTCACCATTCAACACGCGCTGGCGCACGATGTTGCTTTCGAGCTTGTGCAGTACGGTGTCGACCTGGTCGGCATTCCACTTCGGGGAGTCGCCGCCCGTGAGAGTCGCGGTCGTCTGGTCTTTGATCTCTTTGACCCGGGACTGACGCTGCAACTTCTCTGTTATCGAATACGCCTGGCCGAGGGCGGCCTGCGCGTGCAGCGCAACGGCATTGACGAGATCCGGGTCATCGGCGGTCGGCTGCCAGGTCCAGCGCGGCTTGCCAGCCTCCGCAACGATTTCCTTGATGGCCTTGATGGCAATCTGCATCTGCTCGTGGCCGAAGACCACGGAACCCAACATGACTTCTTCCGACAGGCCTTCGGCTTCGGACTCGACCATCAACACCGCTTTCTCGGTGCCCGCGACGACCAGGTGCAGGTCCGAAGTCGTCAGGTCTTTGTTCGTCGGATTCAACAGGTACTTGCCGTCCTTCCAACCCACGCGGGCAGCGCCCACGGGACCATTGAACGGGACACCCGAGATCGCGAGCGCGGCGGACGCGCCTAACAGCGACGGAATGTCCGGATCGATCTCGGGATCGACGGACAGTACGGTGGCGACCACCTGCACGTCGTTGTAGAAGCCATCCGGAAATAAGGGGCGGATCGGCCGGTCGATGAGACGCGAGGTGAGCGTCTCCTTCTCGGTGGGCCGGCCTTCACGCTTGAAGAACCCGCCGGGGATACGACCCGCGGCATAGTGCTTCTCGACGTAATTCACGGTGAGCGGGAAGAAATCCCGTCCCGGAGTGGCGGTCGTTTTCGCGACCGCGGTAACGAGTACCACGGTATCGCCCATGGAGACGCGCACGGCGCCACCGGCCTGGCGGGCCATTTCGCCCGTCTGGATGGTGACCGTGTTGGAACCGTATGGAAAAGACTTGCTGACGACGCTCAAGCTGCATTCCTCGAGGTGGAAAACGGGGGGTAAAAACACAAGGGCCGCACGTTCGTGACGGCGGCCCTTAGTTTTTAGCGGCGGAGTCCCAGGCGCTCGACAAGCTCCTGGTACTTCTGCGGTGACGTGGATTTCAAGTAATCGAGGAGCTTGCGCCGTTGGTTCACGAGCTTCACCAGCCCACGACGCGATGAGTGATCGCTCTTGTGTGCTGCGAAATGCCCGCCGAGACCATTAATCCGCTCGGAGAGAAGCGCTACTTGTACTTCGGGAGAACCGGTGTCGGCCGGCCCGCGGCGGTATTGCGCGAGGATGCCGCCCTTTTTCTCGCTGGTTAAAGCCATTGCCAGATGATCCTGCTTATGTATCAAACCCTTTTTGGAAGCCGCCAATTGTACCCGTCCAGGCGCCCTTGCCACAAGTTTGCAACGTAGTTTTGCTCGGGAACTGCGATCGCGACCGGGTTACGCCCTCGAGCCCCGATTGCCACGGTAAAGTGGGAGCGGTGCCATGGTGGGCACTTTTGGGAAAGAACGATGACCAAACCGCTCGTCTGGGCCGTCGGCCTGCTGGCGTTGCTGACCGCATGCGTCAGTGGTCCCTATCCCCAGCGGAACAAGACCGTGAATACTGCTCTCACCGGCGCTTGCCTGGTGACACAGCTGGCACCATGCACCATCGCGGCCTCCGCGGATGCCGTGGCGAGCGCGAATGAAGCCCACGCGGCCTCCGTGAGAGCTACTGCGCAGCAGAAAGCAGACGCGGCCAGCAAGGACGCCGCGCAACGTTCCTCGTGCCTGACGGAAACCGGTCCGCGATTGCCCGTGCAGCCAAGCCAGTGCTCGGCATACGCGCAGCCCGAGTGAAGGACCGACGGGAGTACAATAGTCAGGTGGCAATCGATAGCTCCCGCGGCTTCAAGTCCGCGGGAAGCCACAGGAGTGAAGGGTATGTTCAAGTCTCTGCTGATCGGCACCTGCCTGCTGGCAGTGCTCGCCGCCTGCGCTTCGGCGCCACAGAAGCATGCGGATACCGCGGCTGCGAGCACGACGTGCCTCGCCTCAGGCTCGCGAATCCCGCTTAGCGCAGGAGAGTGCGCGGCGCTGGGGCAATCCTATTCCGGCGATGAGCTGCGCCAGACGGGTCAAGTCAACCCTGGGGCGGCCCTGCGAATGGTGGACCCTGTAGTCCACTGAACAGTCGCCGGGGCCGTACGGTCCCGTGACCGTCTGACGCGCCTATTCCCAGGAATTGGCCGGCGTCGTCGTAGAGTCGCACGCGGTCCGCGGCACCGATGCCAACGTTCGTGGCATTCCCCGCGATCGAAACAGGCTGGCCGTGAAGGAGACGAGTTACTTCGGCACCCGCGAGCGACACCTTCGGCAAATGACCCAGCGGCCAATCGGCAGGCAAGACGCGCGGCCACCCGCCCTGCTCCCGGGCCTGGACCACCGACTCCAATGTTTCCATCGGCTGGGCTTCGAACGGCTCGACATGAACACGCCGAAGCAATGTGACGTGCCCGCACGTGCCGAGCGCCTTGGCGAGGTCCTCGGCGAGCACACGGATATACGTCCCTTTCGAGCACACCGTCTCCAACTCTATGCGGTCGGCCGTGAATCCCTGCACCTGCAAGTCAAATAGCTCGATCTCCCGCGCGGCGCGCTCGACTTCGATACCCGCGCGAGCCAGTTTATAGAGCGGCTGACCGTCGCGCTTCAAAGCAGAGTACATGGGGGGGATCTGAGTCTGCCGGCCCAGAAACCGCTGGCGAACCGCATCGATCACCGCGGCGTCCAGCATCGGCAGCGGCGCGGTTTCGACGACGGCGCCCTCGGTATCTCCGGTCGCCGTGCGGGCACCAAGTCCGATCGCAAAGCGGTAACACTTACGTCCGGAAAGGACGTCACCGGCGATTTTCGTCGCTTCACCCAGGCAGATGGGCAACATTCCGGTCGCCAGGGGATCGAGGCTCCCGACGTGGCCCGCCTTCTCGACACCGAGAGTCCGGCGCACCCGTTGCAATGCCGCGTTCGACGACAGGCCCAGGGGCTTGTCGAGCAGCAGGATTCCGCTCTGCATAAGAGTGAGGGCGCCTAAGGTTTCTCGGCGTCGGGGTCGGAATCGGCGTGTTGGGCGCCGGGAATGTCGTCGTTCGCTGCGGACTCGCTGGCAGCAGCGCTGGCGCGATCGCTCTCGACCGCGCGGTTAATGAGCCCTGTCAGGTGCGCTGCTTTGTCCGCCGTGTCATCGATCAGGAACTCGAGCCGTGGCGCGTGCCGTAGGCGCAGGCGCCGTCCAATCTCACCTCGCAGGAACCCGCCCGCGCGCGTAAGTCCCTCACGCACCTGCTCCGCCGGATTTTTCGAAGCAAAGGGTGTGAAGAACACACGAGCGACACCCATATCGGCCGCGAGACTCACGGCCGTTATGGTGACGTTTCCCACGCGCGGGTCTTTCACCTCGCGCGCGATGAGCTCGGAGAGTACGCGTTGGATCTCCGATTCGATCCGGCGTGTGCGGGCTTCCGCCATTAGTGACGCATCATCCCTGCGATCATCCCAGCGTCCTCGCGATCTCAACTCGGGAGAAGCACTCGATCTGATCGCCGGCCCGAACATCCTGATAGTTCTTCACGCCGATACCGCACTCCACACCCGCGCGAACCTCGCCGACGTCGTCCTTAAAGCGGCGCAGCGATTCCAGCGCGCCCTCGAAGATCACGACGTTCTCGCGCAGAACACGGATGGGGTTGTTGCGCTTCACGACGCCTTCCGTGACCAGACATCCGGCGACGACGCCGAACTTGCTGGAGCGGAACACGTCCCGTACCTGCGCCACGCCCACGATCGTTTCCTTGATCTCTGGCTGCAACATGCCGGAGAGACGCGCCCTGACGTCATCGATGGCTTCGTAAATGATGCTGTAGTAGCGCACTTCGACGCCGAAGTCCTTGATCGCTTCGCGAGCGCCCGAATCGGCGCGAACGTTGAAGCCGATGATGAGGCCCTTCGATGCCGCGGCGAGCTGCACGTCGGATTCGGTGATGCCACCCAGTCCGCTCGCGATCAGCTTGACCTGCACTTCGTCGGTGGAAAGTTTCAGCAACGATTCACGCAACGCCTCGGCGCTACCCTGCACGTCCGCCTTGATGAGTACCGCGACAATGCCGATTTTGGCCTCGCCCATCTGCGAGAAGACATCTTCGGCTCGCGTCGCACGACTGGCGAGCTTCACATCACGGAACTTACCCTGACGGTACAGGGCAACCTCACGCGCTTTGCGCTCGCTTTCGGCGGCGAGAAACTCGTCGCCCGCATTCGGGGGACTCGACAATCCCAACACCTGGACGGGCATGGAGGGCAGAGCGTTCTCCACCGCCTTGCCGTTCTCATCGAACATAGCGCGAACACGGCCAAATTCAGAGCCCGCGATGATCGGATCACCCATATGCAGGGTACCCTTCTTCACGAGCACTGTAGCGACGGCACCGCGACCCTTTTCGACGCTCGACTCGATGACGATGCCGGACGCCAAACCATCGCGGGGAGCACGCAGCTCCAGGACTTCCGCCACCAGGAGGATGGAGTCCAGCAACTGGTCGACGCCCGCACCGGTACGAGCCGAGACCGGCACGAAGATGTTCTCGCCACCCCAGTCTTCCGGGATGACATCGTGTTTCGCGAGCTCCTGGCGCACGCGGTCGAGGTCGGCGTCGGGCTTGTCCATCTTGTTGACGGCGACGACGATCGGCACACCTGCCGCACGAGCATGCTGAATCGCCTCGATGGTTTGCGGCATGACGCCGTCATCCCCAGCGACAACCAACACTACTACGTCGGTAGCCTTCGCACCGCGAGCTCGCATCGCCGTAAAGGCGGCGTGGCCCGGAGTATCGAGGAAGGTGATGCTGCCTTTCGAAGTCTCGACGTGATAAGCGCCGATGTGCTGCGTGATGCCTCCAGCCTCACCCGCGGCAACCTTCGTCGTCCGGATGTAGTCGAGCAGCGAGGTCTTGCCATGGTCGACGTGACCCATGACGGTAACGACGGGGGGACGGGGCTCGGTGGCAACAGCTTCCTCACCCTCAACCTTCACACCCTGCAGATCCTCTTCGATCTGGTTCTCTTTCAGGACCTTCGCCGTGTGACCGAGCTCTTCGACCACGAGCACCGCGGTGTCCTGGTCGATCGGCTGGTTGATGGTGGCCATGACGCCCATGTTCATCAATACCTTGATGACTTCGGTCGCCTTGATAGCCATCTTAGCCGCGAGGTCCGCGACGGTGACGGTCTCACCAACACTGACTTCGCGCACGACGGGAGCCGTAGGCATTTCGAAGCCGTGCTTGCCGCCGTCGGAAGACGACTGCATCGGCCTGCCCTTCATACGGCGCTTTTTCTTGTAGCGCGAGCTTACGTCACCAGCAACATGCAACTCCTGACGCCCATATCGAGTATTGGCGTCTGGGCTGCCGGGCGCAGCAGCCGGGCGCGCTGGCGGCGCGGAAGCAGCAGCGCGTGCCTGCTGCGCGGCCGGGGCGGGCGCGGCGGCCTGCTGAGGCGGCTGGTGCTGCTGAGGTGCACCACCCTTATTACGCTGCGGCGGCGCGGCCGCGGCGGCCTGGTGCGGACGCTCGCGCGTTTGCACGGGCGGAATAATCTGCGGCCGTTGGAACGTTGGGTCGAACACAGGTTTGGCAGGCGGCTCGGGCGCACGCTTCGGCGGCTCCGCCGCGGCGCGTTTCGGGGCCTCTGCTTCCGGCGGTCGCTTCAGCGCCTCTTCACGCTCGCGCGCGCGACGCTCTTCCTCTTCACGCGCAGCCTGCTCGGCAGCGCGCAGCGCTTCTTCCTGTGCCTTCTTCTTCGCAGCCTCTTCTTCAATGCGGCGGCGGGCGTCGGTTTCGATGCGCTCGCGCTCGAGGCGCTCGGCTTCGACACGCTCGTGTTCGCGCTGTACGGCCTCTTCGGCCTCACGACGCTTCGAGTCTATCTCGTCCTGCTGTTGACGAGCCTTTTCCTGCAGCACATCGCGTTTGATGTACGTGCGCTTGGTACGCACCTCGACATTAACTGTGCGGGCACGACCCTGTCCGCTGGAGAGCTTGATCTCCTGCTGCGACTTGCGGCTGAGAGTGATTTTGCTGGGCGCGGCATTGCCGCTCTCACCACTACCGTGGCTACGGCGCAAGTGCGTGAGCAGCTCCAGCTTCGCATCGTCACTGATGCGGTCGTCCGGGCCGGCCACTTTGATGCCCGCCTGATCGAGTTGCACGAGCAACCGATCGACCGGTACCTTCAGGACCTCTGCGAATTGGGAAACGGTTACTTCTGCCATAGACTAAAACCTCACTCGGCCTCAGTGGCCCGCGTCGAACCACGGGGCACGGGCCGTCATGATCAGTTTGCCGGCCTCTTCAGCCGTCAAACCTTCGATGTCCGCGAGATCGTCTACTGCCTGGTCGGCAAGATCCTCGCGCGTGCGCACTCCGCGACGCGCCAGGGCCAGCGCCAGATCGGGGCTCATACCCTCGAGCAGCAATAGATCGTCGGCGGGCATCGACTGATCGAGCGTCTCCTCGCTCGCGATCGCCTGCGTCAGCAGGACATCACGGGCGCGATTACGCAACTCTTTGACAATGTTCTCATCGAATTCCGCGATGCCGGCCAGCTCGGCCTGGGGCACGTAGGCGATTTCCTCCACGGTGGAGAAACCTTCCTGCGCCAAGATCGTGGCGACGTCCTCGTCCACATCGAGCTGCTTCATGAAGTTCTGCACCAGCTCCTTGGCTTCGGTCTCGCTCTTCGCCTCGGCGTCCGATTCCGTCATCACATTCAGATCCCAGCCCGTGAGCTGGCTGGCGAGCCGGATGTTCTGGCCGCCACGACCGATCGCCTGCGACAGTTTTTCCTCGGAGACCGCGATGTCCATGCTGTGCGAGTCCTCGTCCACCACAATGGACATGACTTCGGCAGGTGACATGGCGTTAATCACGAACTGCGCCGGATTCTCGTCGTAGGGAATGATGTCAACACGCTCGCCGGCGATCTCGTTCGAGACTGCCTGCACCCGCGAGCCGCGCATACCAACGCAGGCACCGACGGGGTCGACGCGCGGATCGTTGCTGCGTACCGCGATTTTCGCGCGGACGCCCGCGTCCCGGGCCGCGCCCAGAATCTGGATGAGGCCCTGGCCAACTTCCGGGACCTCGAGCTTGAACAGCTCCATGAGAAACTCGGGCGCCGTGCGGGTCAGGAACAGCTGCGGTCCGCGGGGCTCCGAACGGACCTCCTTCAAGAAGGCCTTGATGCGGTCCTGGGGCTTCACCTGCTCGCGCGGGATCATGTCGGTACGTGGGATGAAACCCTCCGCGTTGCTGCCAAGATCGACGTAGATGCCGTTACGATCGACGCGTTTCACCACACCACTCACGAGGGTGTTCACGCGTTCGCGGTAGGCGTCCACGACCTGCGCACGCTCAGCCTCGCGCACCTTCTGCACGATGACCTGCTTCGCCTGCTGGGCGGCAATGCGTCCGAAGGCCACCGATTCCATCGGCTCCTCGACGTGACCGCCAACTTCCACGCTGGGATTGAGCTCCCGCGCGTCCTCTAAACGCAGCTCGCGCTCAGGGACTTCCAGCTCATTTGAATCGTCCGCGAATACTTTCCAACGGCGGAAGGTCTCGTAGTCGCCGCTCTTGCGATCGATGGCTACGCGCGCATCCCACTCTTCCCCATGCTTCTTACGGGTAGCGGACGCCAGCGCCGCCTCCAGCGCCTCGAAAATCACTTCTTTGTCGACGCCCTTCTCGTTCGAGACGGCATCGACAACCATCAAAATTTCCTTGTTCATAATAATCTTTCTCTACGCGCTAAAGCGCGGGACTTACGGGCAGCGCGCCAAAGCGCGCGAAGCCCGGAGATTTAGCGGCGCGCGGACGCGCCGGAAAAGAAAGCTCGCCAAGCACTCCGCTATTCAAGTGGAGCGAGTCTCGCTTTGCCAATCTCCCCGAACGGCACCTCTACCTTTTCTTTATCGACTTCTAACGTAATGCCCGAATCGCTAACCGCTACCAGCGTGCCCGTGTAGCGGCGACGGCCGGCACGCGGGACCCGCAACTCAACCAACACACGCTCGCCCGTGAAGCGCACGAAATGCGCCGGGACGCGCAACACCCGGTCGAAACCAGGTGATGACACCTCGAGCGTATACGCGGTGGGAATAGGATCGTCGACGTCGAGCAGTGCCGCCACCTCGCGGCTCGCACGCTCGCAATCCTCGACTCTGATCCCCTCGGGCCGATCGATGAAAAGGCGCAGTACTGCACTGCTGCGCCCAGCGGCGTATTCGAGCTCAACGAGCTCGTACCCCAGCCTCCCGAGCAGAGGCTCAATGAGGACGATGAGCCGCTCTCGCAAGGTCGCCGTCATCGCATCTTCCCGCCGCCACAAACAAAAATGGGCCGCGAGGCCCAAAAAAATAAAGCCCCTCGGGGGGCTTTCCAGTCAAGCACTTTCGGTCGATCCCCTGTGGTCGCTCGCGCGCGCCCCAGGCCTGCCATCGTCCGCCCCCTCGCACCGAGGGGCTCGAGGGGGCGCGCATTCTACCCAAAGTCGCCGGTAAGCGAAACCCGTAATTCACAACCCCGTATTTCGCCAGGACGCCTCATCCACGTGAGGGTCGACTATACTTGTATAGACAACTGCCTCACCCACTGGCAGGATATACCGCAGACAACGTCGAACAGCGAGCTTAACCGTGGCGTTTCCTCCGGCTGCCGCCCGCTACCTGCAGGTGAAGCAATTCGTGCTCTCGAGAATTTCCGCCGGGGCGCTGGCTGTCGGCGACCGCGTGCCTTCGGAAAACGAGCTGGTACGTGAGCTCGATGTGTCGCGCATGACCGCCAATCGCGCCCTGCGCGAGCTCGCCGCGGACGGCGTACTGGTTCGGGTCGCGGGTGTCGGCACCTTCGTGGCAGAGCAACGGGCGCAGGCGCATCCGCTGGAAGTCCGGAACATCGCCGACGAAATTCGCTTACGCGGCCACGCCTATCTGGCGAAAGTCGTGTCTCACGGGTCCATCGTGGCATCACGCGAGTTGGCCGAGCGTTGCGGGGTCGCGCCCGGGGCCAAACTCGACCACACCCTGATCGTTCATTTCGAAGGCGGCGTGCCGCTGCAGGTCGAGGATCGCTACGTCAACCCGACAGTGGTCCCCGGTTACCTGGAAAACGACTTTTCCCGCACCACCCCGCACGAATACCTCATGCAGGCCGCGCCGCTGCAGCGCGCCGAGCATACGGTCCGCGCCATCCTGCCGGACAAACGCATCAGTCGCCTGTTGAAACTGGAGGCAGGAGACGCCTGCCTGCTGATCATGCGGCGCACGTGGAGCTTTGAGCGTATCGCCACTGTGGCCGATCTATATCATCCCGGCTCTCGCTACGAGCTGTCCGGAGCTTTTCAGCCGAGGTCAAATCATGCCTGACATCAAACCCCGCGGACCCCTACGGGCTCCCCACGGCCCCGTGATCAGCTGCCGCAACTGGCTCTCCGAAGCCGCGCTGCGCATGTTGCTGAACAACCTCGATCCCGAAGTCGCCGAGCGCCCGGATGAGCTCGTCGTTTACGGCGGCATCGGCAAAGCGGCACGCAACTGGCAATGCTTCGACCAGATCGTCACGTCATTGCGCGCGCTCGGCGAAGACGAGACCCTGTTGGTTCAGTCGGGCAAGCCGGTGGGGGTGTTCCGCACTCACGTCGACGCGCCGCGCGTCCTCATCGCAAACTCCAACCTCGTCGCCAAGTGGGCCACCTGGGAGCATTTCAACGAGCTCGATCGCAAGGGCCTGATGATGTTCGGCCAGATGACAGCCGGCTCCTGGATCTACATCGGCAGCCAGGGCATCGTGCAGGGCACTTACGAAACGTTCGTCGAAATGGGACGCCAACACTTCGGCGGCAACCTCGCGGGCAAATGGATCCTCACCGCCGGCCTCGGCGGCATGGGTGGCGCGCAACCCCTGGCGGCGACGATGGCTGGTGCATCCATGCTGGCCATCGAGTGCCGGCCGGAACGCATCGCCAAACGTCTGCAGACCCGATACCTCGATGTTCAGGCGAAAACGCTCGATGAAGCGCTCGAGATTCTCGAGCGCGCGCGCCGTGATGGCCGGCCGATATCTGTCGGCCTGTTGGGCAACGCGTGCGACGTGTTGCCCGAGTTGCTGCGCCGGGGAATCAAGCCCGACGCGGTCACGGACCAGACTTCGGCTCACGACCCCGTCAACGGCTACCTCCCGCGCGGCTGGAGCGTCGAGAAGTGGGATCAGATGCGCATCGAGAACCCGGCTCTCGTGGCCAAAGAGGCGCGTCAGTCGATGGCCCGGCACATCGAGGCCATGCTCGAGTTTCATCGCGCCGGCATCCCAACTTTCGACTATGGCAACAACCTGCGCCAGGTTGCTTTCGACGAGGGCGTGAAAGACGCCTTTGCATTCCCCGGATTCGTGCCGGCGTACATCCGGCCTTTGTTCTGCCGGGGCGTGGGCCCGTTCCGTTGGGCTGCGCTATCGGGTGACCCCGAGGACATCTATCGCACCGATGCGAAGGTGAAGGAACTGCTGCCCAACGACAAGCACCTCCATCATTGGATGGACATGGCGCGCGAGCGGATCCAGTTCCAGGGGCTGCCGGCGCGCATCTGCTGGGTCGGGTTGGGTGATCGGCATCGTCTCGGGCTGGCGTTCAACGAGATGGTCGCCAAGGGCGAGTTGAAAGCGCCGATTGTCATCGGGCGCGACCATCTCGACTCCGGCTCCGTGGCGAGCCCGAACCGGGAGACCGAGGCCATGCGGGATGGCTCGGATGCGGTCGCGGACTGGCCGTTGCTGAATGCTCTGCTCAACACCGCCAGCGGCGCAACCTGGGTGTCCATGCACCATGGCGGTGGTGTTGGCATGGGTTACTCGCAGCACTCGGGTGTTGTGATCGTTTGCGATGGCACGCCGGCGGCGGCTCGTCGCATCGAGCGGGTGTTGTGGAATGACCCGGCGACGGGTGTCATGCGGCATGCCGACGCAGGGTACGAGATTGCGATCGAGTGCGCGCGTGAACAGGGGTTGGAGCTGCCGTTTCTGGGCAGCTGAGCGACCTATGACGCAAGATCGGAAACTCTGGCGCAATGCCCGGCTCGCGACCTGCGACGAGTCGATGGGTGTTGTTGAGAATGGCGCGGTATTGACGGCCGGAGGGCGGATCGAGTGGGTGGGACCGGAGTCGGAACTACCTGACGCCGTGGCGGGTGGCAAGGTCGGGGCCCGGGCGGGGGCCGGTACCGCGGCGCCTTACGAGGAGCACGACCTCGGCGGCGCCTGGGTCACGCCCGGACTCATCGACTGCCACACTCACCTCGTGTTTGCTGGCACCCGCGCCGGCGAATATGCGCAACGACTGCGCGGTCGGTCTTACGCCGAAATCGCTCGCGAAGGCGGTGGGATTCTCTCCACCATGCGTGCGGTGCGTGCCGCATCCCTACAGCAGTTGATCGACGAGAGCGCCCCACGCCTGCAGGCATTGTTGGCCGAGGGCGTCACGACGATCGAAATCAAGTCGGGCTACGGCCTCACACTCGCCGACGAGGCGAAGATGCTCCGCGCGGCCCGCGCGCTGGCGCAGGCATATCCCGTCACCGTAAAGACGACATTCCTCGCCGCGCACACGGTGCCGCCGGAGTTTACGGGGCGAGCCGATGAATACATCGACACAATCATCTCCGATTGGCTGCCAACCCTCCATGACGAGGGACTCATAGACGCGGTGGACGTTTTCTGCGAGAGCATCGCTTTCAGCGTCGCGCAATCCGAACGCTTGTTCGACGCCGCCCACGATCGCGGTTTGCCCGTGAAGATGCATGCGGAGCAACTCACGAATCTCGGTGGAACGCAGATGGCATCGCGACATCACGCGCTGTCGTGCGATCACCTGGAGTACGCCACGGAAGTAGAGGCTGCCGCCCTCGCCTCCTCGAGAACGGTAGCTGTATTGCTGCCGGTCGCTTTCTACTGCCTGGCTGACGAGCGCAAACCGCCGATCCAGGCCTTTCGCTCCGCCGGTGCCCACATGGCACTCGCGACCGACTGCAATCCGGGCTCGGCGCCCGCGACTTCACTACTACTCACGATGAGCATGGGGACGCGTTTGTTCGGGCTCACTTCGGAGGAGGCGCTGGCGGGTGTCACTCGCAATGCCGCGCGCGCCCTGGGTTTGCAGGCAGACCGTGGCACGCTGGCTCGCGGACAGGCTGCCGACTTCGTGATCTGGAACGTTCAGGCCATTGAAGAGCTCAGCTATTGGATTGGCTTCAACCCCCGCCGTACCGTGGTTCGGGCGGGAAGGATCGCATGATGGCAGATTTTGTTTTGCAACTCGGTTCTCGTCCGCTCACTCTCGGTGAGTTGCGGCGTGTGTATGCGGGTCCGGTGAAGGTACGTATCGATGAGGCGGCGACGCGCGCGATACGTGACTCACACGCCGCGACGTCCCGCCTCGCCGCGGGCGATGCTCCGGCATACGGAATCAACACCGGCTTCGGCCTCCTGGCGCAGACGCGGATTCCGACTTCGCAGCGCGCGCTCCTGCAGAGAAACATCATCCTCTCGCATAGCACGGGCGTCGGTCCGTTGCTCGACGACGCGATCGTTCGCCTGGTTCTCGTTCTGAAGCTTGCCAGCCTGAGCCGTGGATTTTCGGGCGTGAGTGAAAAGCTCGCTCACTTCCTCGAGCGGCTCATCAACTCCGAGCTCTATCCCTGCGTCCCGGCGCAAGGCTCTGTGGGCGCCTCAGGAGACCTCGCGCCGCTCGCTCACATGTCCCTGCCAACGCTCGGCCTGGGGACTATCCGCTCGCGGGGCGAGATCCGGCCCGCGGCTGAGTGCCTGGCGCGGGAAGGGATCGCCACCGTCGAGTTGGGACCGAAAGAGGGACTGGCGCTTCTCAACGGCACCCAGGTGTCGACCGCGCTGGCGCTCGCGGGATTGTTCGAGCTCGAGACCGTGTTTGCCGCCGCGATGGTGAGCGGCTCGATTTCTCTCGACGCCTTGCAAGGCAGCGACGTACCGTTCGATCCGCGCATCCACGAACTACGCGGCCACGACGGACAGGCTCGTGTTGCCGCGACCTATCGCAAACTGCTCGCCGGCAGCGAGATCCGCGAATCGCACCGAACGTGCGAGCGCGTTCAGGACCCCT
Source organism: Steroidobacteraceae bacterium (assembly GCA_036270175.1). Classification (GTDB taxonomy): domain Bacteria; phylum Pseudomonadota; class Gammaproteobacteria; order Steroidobacterales; family Steroidobacteraceae; genus 13-2-20CM-66-19. The sequence continues at coordinate 13,821 of DATBCZ010000382.1, forward strand.
ACTCGCTCCGCTGCCAGCCCCAGGTGATGGGCGCCTGCCTCGACCTCATGACACAGACGGCGGCGACGCTCATTACCGAGGCAAATGCGGTCACCGACAATCCGCTGATCTTCTCGGGCACCGATGAGGTGCTTTCGGGCGGCAACTTTCACGCGGAGCCGGTTGCGTTCGCGGCGGACATTCTCGCTCTCGCGAGCGTCGAGATCGGCTCGATCGCCGAGCGGCGTGTCGCTTTGCTGGTCGATCCGAAGATGAGCGGGCTACCGGCCTTCCTCGCTCAGGACAGTGGCGTGAATTCCGGCTTCATGATGGCGCAGGTGACCGCGGCCGCCCTGGTCGCGGAGAACCGGATGTTGAGTCATCCGGCCAGCGTTGACAGTATTCCCACGTCAGCGAACCAGGAGGATCACGTCAGCATGGCGACGCATGGCGCGCGTCGGGTTCTGACAATGGCCACCAACACGTTGAATGTCATCGCGGTCGAATTCCTGGCGGCTTGCCAGGGAATCGACTTCAGGAAGCCGCTCAAGACATCCCCGCTGCTCCAGCAGGCGCACGATGCATTGCGCGAGTCGGTGCCGTTCGCGACCGCCGACCGACTTCTTGCCTACGATATCGAGGCGGCAGTACGCGCCGTCCGCCTGCCTGCGGTGCAGGACTTGGCGACCTCACTTTTGCCCAGCTTTCGCTGACATTTCTTAAGGGTCTGTACCACTGACGCAACAGAGAGTCTTGCACTGCGTTTTATCGCAGTTCTAGTCGGGAACTAACTGTATCTCCAATGGTTTAAGGGGGTGCCTACTTTAGGCACAACCGTGGCTGTTGCAATATTGCAACGCACACCATTATCTTCTCGCGCTTTTGCGGGAAGACCGTAGGAGTTACGCAGATGAGACGCATCCCTCTACTGGCCCTGTTTGCCTGTGCGCCGCTCGTGGCCTGGGCAGGCGATGAGGCTGGCCACTTTTACATCGGTCCGGAGGTTGGCGGCATTGTCGCCAGCGGCGACCGTGGCACGAAAGAGCACGACTGGGTTTACGGGCTCGACCTCGGTTACAACTTCAACGCGGACTGGACCGCCGATGTAAATCTCAACTCGGTGCGCCTCAAGGATGAGTTCGATCCCGGCCATCTGCGCCTGATGGCCGCTTCGCTCGACGTCCTGCGCGTATTCAACCGCTCGGGCATGTTCGCGCCCTACATCGCGGTCGGCGCCGGTGTCCTGCATTACAACACTCCGTTCGATGCTCCTCACCGCAACGACTTCTTCCCGGAGGCCGGGGTCGGCGCGTTCGTCAAGCTCTGGGAGAACAGTAATGCCTCGAGCAGCTTCTCCCTGAAACCCGATATCCGGGTTCGTTGGGATGACGCCGGTAGTGCCACCGGCCATCTGCGCGACTACCTCTATACCATGAGCTTCGTGTGGAGCTTCGGCCCCGGCACGCCGCCGCCGCCAGCCCCACCCCCGCCGCCACCGCCACCGGCCCAGCCTGCGCCGGCCCCGCCGCCACCGCCGGTCACCGTGATCCCGGACAGCGATGGCGATGGCGTGCCCGACAACATCGACCGCTGCCCCAACACTCCGCATGGCGTCGCCGTGGATGAGTTCGGCTGTCCGCGTAAGGGCTCCATCGTGCTGGAGGGCGTGACGTTCGAAACCAACTCCGCGATCCTGACGGCGGACTCGCGACCTCCTCTGAACCAGGTGGCCGACGGGTTGGTGAAGCATCGGCGTCTGAAAGTTGAGTTGCAGGGCTACACGGACTCGACCGGCTCCGACAAATACAACCTCATCCTGTCGGATAAGCGGGCGAACTCGGTGCGCGAGTACCTCATCAGTCAGCAGGTGCAACCCGAGCAGCTGGTGTCAAAGGGCTACGGCAAGGCCGACCCGGTCGCCAGCAATGCCACCGCGGAGGGCCGGTCGAAGAATCGCCGCGTCGTCATGAAGGTTCTGGAGAACCCGGGCGACGTCACCATCAAGGAAGGCGCCTCGAACGACAGCGCTAAGTAAAAAAAACACTACATAGTCTATGCCCGGCGCTTCAGCCGGGCCGCCCGGGACCGACAGCGACTTACGGTCCCGGGCTTTTTTTTGGCCGCGTTCGTTAGCCGCACGGGCGCGTGGCTACGGGTCGGGGCGCTGGCTATAATTAGCAGACCTGCGCGGTTGATGTTTTCGCCCGCGAAACCTCACGCAACCTGAGTCGGAGCATTTATTAACAAGCACGTCGTCATGCGCGAGATTGCGCGCCCGGACCCAGCTGCCACCGCGGCGTTGGGAAGTTATGGAGTCGCCACGGTTCACGAGGCGCAAGGAAGGACCGGACTGCTCGCCGCGTACATGCGTCCGATCTATGCGGGCGCGTCGGTATCCGGCCCTGCTGTTACGGTGCTGATGCCGCCCGGCGACAACTGGATGCTCCATGTTGCGATTGAAGTGTGTAAGCCGGGCGACATACTGGTCGCCGGGACGATCTCACCCTGCTCCGATGGTTACTTCGGCGACCTGCTGGCGACGTCCTTGCAGGCACACGGCGTGAAGGCACTCATCATCGATGCGGGCGTTCGCGACGTGGCGACGCTGACGCAGATGAAGTTTCCGGTCTGGAGCAAGAACATCTGGGCGCAGGGCACCATCAAGGCCAGCCTGGGCGCGGTGAATGTGCCGATCATCGTGGCTGGCCAGCGAGTCGAGCCAGGTGACGTGATCGTTGCCGACGATGATGGCGTAGTCGCCGTGAACCGCGCGGAAGCGGTCAAGGTGGCCGAAGCCTCGAAGAAGCGTGTCGACGCCGAGGAGGAGAAGCGGAAGCGTCTCGCCGCCGGCGAGTTGGGACTCGATATGTACAAGTTTCGCGAGAAGCTCAAGGAGCTGGGGTTGGAGTACCGCTAATGATCATTGATTGTCACGGTCACTACACCACGGCCCCTGGCGAATTGCAGAAGTACCGGGACGCGCAGATCGCCGGCCTCAAGGACACCTCCCTGCCCGCGCCCAGCGACAACCTGAAGATCAGCGACGACCAGATCCGCACCAGCCTCGAGGGCGCGCAACTGAAGTTGCAACGCGAGCGCGGCACCGACCTGACGATTTTCTCGCCGCGCGCTTCGGCGATGGCGCATCACATCGGCACCGAGACCACCAGCCTCAATTGGACGCGCATCTGCAATGATCTCATCTATCGCGTCTGCGGCCTCTATCCCGAGAACTTCGTCGGAGTTTGTCAGCTCCCGCAGTCACCCGGTGTGCCGCCAGTCCACAGCGCGGCAGAACTCGAGCGCTGCGTCGAGGAGCTCGGTTTCATCGGCTGCAACCTGAACCCGGACCCCTCGGGCGGCCACTGGAATTCGCCACCGCTCACCGACCGTCATTGGTATCCGCTCTACGAAAAGATGGTTGCGCTCGACGTGCCGGCGATGGTGCACGTGAGTTCCTCGTGCAATCCGAATTTCCACGCCACCGGCGCCCACTACATCAACGCCGACACAACGGCGTTCATGCAGTTCCTGACTTCGGATCTGTTCAAGGATTTTCCAACGTTACGTTTCATCATCCCGCACGGCGGCGGCGCGGTCCCGTATCACTGGGGGCGCTATCGCGGCCTCGCACAGGACCTCAAGCGGCCGCCGCTCGAAGAGCTGCTGCTGAAGAACGTCTACATGGATACCTGCGTGTATCACCTACCCGGCATCGAGCTGCTGACGAAGGTGATTCCGGTCGACAATATTCTCTTCGGCTCGGAGATGGTGGGCGCAGTGCGGGGCATCGATCCGCGCACCGGACATTACTACGACGACACGAAGCGTTATATCGATGCGCTGCCGTTGAGCGCGGGCGATAAGAAGAAGATTTTCGAG
>DATBCZ010000383.1:0-2801 GCA_036270175.1 Steroidobacteraceae bacterium
TGCGAGCTCGAACACCCCCAAAAGCTGACCGTCGTAACCGCAGAATGCGGTGAGCTGACCGTACCCGAGGACTCAACCAAGCCCGGCGGCCGCCAGATCAGGCTCGCCTTCGCCCGGGTTCCGGCCATCAGCCGGCGCAAGCAACCGGACCCCCTTTTCCTGCTCGCCGGCGGCCCCGGCATGGCGGCGACCACGTTCTACGCCATGGTTGCGCCGGTCTTTGGCCGAATTCACCGCGACCGCGACATCATCCTCCTCGATCAGCGCGGTACCGGCGGATCGAATCCCCTCAACTGCGAAGGCGGCGATGACACCAACTATCGCGCAACAGACACTGACATTGCCGCCGAAGCGCGCCGCTGCCTGGAAAAGCTGAGCGTCAAAGCCGACGTCGCGCAATACACAACCAGCGTCGCCGTCCACGATCTCGATCGCCTGCGCGAGAAGCTCGGCTACGAGCGCATCAACCTCTATGGCGTGTCTTACGGAACGCGTGTTGCCCAACAGTATCTGCGCCGCTTTCCACAACACACCCGCACGCTGCTGCTGGATGGAGTGGTCCCGCCGGAGCTGTCATTCGGCGCGGGGATGGCATTCGACGCGGAGCGTTCGCTCGAACGAATTCTTGCCCGTTGCGCACGTGAGACGCAGTGTCGGAATCAATTCGGGGATCCTGAGCACGACTATCACGACCTGTGGCAGGCACTGCAGGCTCACGGGGTCCAGGTGAGTGTCACCAACCCGACAACGGGCGCGCCGACGCAGTTTGAATTCACGCGCTTTCATCTTGCAACGGTGCTGCGGCTGTCCATCTATTCCTCCGAGCCGACCGCGCTGCTGCCGCTGTTCCTGCACGAAACGCACGAATCGAAGGACTTCTCCAAACTCGCCGTGCAATTTCTTTTACTGGCTCGCGCGTACACCGACGTCGTGGCGGTCGGAATGAATAACACCGTGGCGTGTACCGAAGACCTGGCCTTCTACGATCCCAAGAGCACCGATCGGTCGAAGCTGGAGAATACATTTCTAGGCACCGCTCAACTCGACGGTCTGCTGGCGGTGTGCAGCGTCTGGCCGCGCGGACCCATAGATTCCGACTTTCACGCGCCGCTGCACTCCGACGTGCCCGCTTTATTGCTGTCGGGGAGCGACGATCCCGTAACGCCACCTGCGTATGGCGAACAGGCCCGACGCGGCCTCACCAACAGCCTGCACGTCGTGTTGCAGGACTTTGGCCATGGCCAGTTGGCCGCCCCTTGCATGGACCGCGTGATGGAGCAGTTCATCAACCGAGCGTCCGTGGTCGGACTCGATGTCGCCTGCACACGCATCGACAAGCCAATGCCATTCTTTACCTCGCTCAACGGGCCTCCGCCATGATCGGAGCGCGCACGTGATCGAGGCGACCAACCTGCATAAGCACTTCGGCAAAGTGGTGGCGGTGGGCGAGGTGACCTTGCGCGCCGCCGACGGGCGGATTACGGGACTTCTCGGCCCGAATGGCGCGGGAAAGTCCACGACACTGCGGATTCTCTACACCGTCCTGAAACCGGATTCGGGCGACGCGCTCATAGACGGTGTCAGCGCGACCCGCGAGCCCCTCGAAGTGCGTAAGCGCATCGGTGTCCTCTCCCATGGCGCCGGGATCTATCCAAACCTGACCGCGCGGGAAAACATTCTCTATTTCGGGGCGCTGCATGGAATGTCGCGAGCGGACCGGGCAGCACGCGCGAACGAGCTGATCGGGCTCCTGGAGATGGAGGATTTCGCCGACCGGATCGCGAAAGGGTTTTCCCAAGGGCAACGCGTGAAGGCGGCATTGGCGCGCGCCATCATTCATCGGCCGCGCAATGTATTGCTCGACGAGCCGACCAACGGCCTCGATGTCATGGCTGTACGCACCCTGCGCCGCCTGCTCGTGCGTTTGCGCGATGAAGGTCACTGCGTCCTGTTCTCGAGTCACGTCATGCAGGAGGTGGCGGCTCTGTGCGACGAGGTCGTCGTCATCGCCCATGGCACCGTCGTTGCCAACGGTACGCCTGAAAGCATTCGAGCCCAGACCGGGGAAAGCACCCTGGAGGATGCGTTTGTCCGGCTGATCGGCACCGGCGAAGGGCTCGGCTGATGGGCGCCATACTCACGGTGTTCCTCAAGGAATTCCGCGAAAACCTGCGCGAGCGTCGCACTCTCCTGTCGGCAATGATCCTGGGCCCGCTGCTGGGACCCCTGTTGTTCGCCGGCGGGCTCTCCTTGAGCATTGAGCGGGGCACCGTGAGAAACGACCGTCCCGTATCACTCGCCGTCGCGCATACGGAGCGTGCGCCGAACCTGTTAGCTTTTCTCCACCAGTACGGGGTCAACATAAAGCCTGTCGGCGTGGACGATGCGGGAGCGAGGCAGGCCATCCGCGAGCATCGCGAGACGCTGGTGCTACTCATATCGGATCACTTCGGTGAAAAACTGGGTTCGGGAGAGCCGGCTCCACTGGAGCTGTACGCGGATTCATCGGACGCCGCCAACGGCCGGGACGTGACTCGCGTGAGGGTGTTGCTCGAGCAGTACGGTGCACTCATCGCACGCCTGCGGATTACGGCACGCGGCGTAAATCCCCTGGTGCTCTCACCCATCGTCCTCCAGAACATCGATGTCTCGACGCCCGCCAGCCGATCGGTTCTCGTACTGGGGACGCTGAGCTACCTGATACTACTCACCATGTTGATGGGGGGCATGTACCTGGCCATAGATACGACGGCGGGCGAGCGGGAGCGTGGCTCGCTCGAGCCGTTGCTGACAGTTCCAGT
>DATBCZ010000384.1:0-8176 GCA_036270175.1 Steroidobacteraceae bacterium
GTCGACAACGAGCCGCGCTATCCGTTGGATGTCGCGTTTTGCGCGACGTGCTCGCTGGTGCAGATCCTCGAGACGGTGCCGCCCGAGGAGCTGTTTGGGGCCGACTACCCCTACTTCTCCTCCTTTACCGACACCTTGCTGCGGCATTCGGCAGCCAACGTGAAGGAGCGCATCGCCGAGCGCAAGCTGGGCTCCGGCAGCCTGGTCGTGGAGCTTGCGAGCAACGACGGTTACCTGCTGCAGTACTACAAAGAGGATGGCGTCCCGGTGTTGGGTATCGACCCGGCGCCAGGACCCGTCGCTGCCGCGCGCGCCAAGGGAATCGAGACACTGGAAGCTTTCTTCGGCGTCGAGTTTGCGAAAAAGCTGGTCGCGGAAGGCCGGCGCGCGGATGTGATCCACGCGAACAACGTACTGGCTCACGTAGCTGACACGAACGGCTTCGTCGAGGGCATCGCGACACTTCTAAAGGATGACGGCGTGGCCGTCATAGAATGTCCCTATGTGAAGGACCTCATCGAGCACGGCGAGTTCGATACGATCTATCACGAGCACCTGTGTTACTTCTCGGTCACGGCGTTGCGCGCTCTGTTCAGCCGACATGGGCTGTACATCACGCGCGTGGTACCGCTGGCGATTCATGGTGGCTCGCTCCGGGTGTTCGTCGAGAAGCAGAACCGGCCCGAGCAATCGGTGCACGAGTACATCGAGTCCGAGCAGCGCCTGGGCCTCGACCGCCTCGATTACTATGCCGATTTCTCTAACCGGGTGAACCAGATCCGCACGGAGTTGAATGAGCTCCTGCAGGGACTGAAGGAGCGGAAGGCGCGCATCGTCGGCTACGGCGCGGCTGCCAAAGGGACGATCATGCTCAACTACGTGGGCATCGGCCAGGAGACGCTGGATTTCGTCGTCGACCGCAACACCCACAAACAGGGCCGCTTCATCCCGGGAGTACGGCTGCCGATCGCGTCCCCGGAGCGGGTGCTCGCGGAGCAACCGGACTACGTGCTCATCCTGCCGTGGAACTTCAAGGACGAGATCATGGCCCAACAGGCGGAGTACCGGCGGCGCGGCGGCAAGTTCATCGTAGCCGTGCCGCGGCCGACGATTATCTAAAGAGAGAAGCGGAATGCCAAAGTTTCGACAGCGGTGGACGGAGCCGCTCGCCAGAACCCCCTATCCTAACGCCACGACGGCGCTGACCTGCCAGGCTTGTGGTGGCAGCTCGCTGGAATCCTTTTACGAGCTGAACAACGTCCCCGCGCATAGCTGCCTGCTGCTTCCGACTCGCGCCGCAGCGCTGGCCTTCCCGCGGGGTGATATCGAGTTGGTCTTCTGTCACGACTGCGGTTTCATCGGCAACGCGCGTTTTGACATCGGCCTGAACCAGTACAGCGCGGCTTATGAGGAGACGCAGGCGTTCTCGCCGCGCTTCCTGCAGTTCCTGGATGAGATCTGCCGTGACCAGGTGCGGAAATTCGGCTTGGGCCCCGGACTGACTGCCCTCGAGATCGGCTGCGGCAAAGGCGAGTTCCTCACCAAGCTGTGCGAGCTGAGCGGGTGCAACGGCATCGGTATCGACCCGGGCTACCATCCGGAACGCAACCAGAGCAGCGCCGCCGACAGGATGACCTTCATCCGCGATCTCTATGGCCCGCGATACTCACATCTGCAAGCGGAATACGTATCTTGCCGGCACACGCTGGAGCACATCGCTCCCGTGCAGGAGTTCATGCGCCTGGTGCGCGAGACAATCGGTACCCGACACCAGGTGAATATCTTCTTCGAGCTTCCCGACATGGAGCGCGTACTCGAGACAGGCGTCTTCTGGGATGTCTATTACGAGCACTGCACGTACTTCACCCGGGGATCGCTCGCGCGGTTGTTCCGCGCCGAAGGATTCGACGTGGAGGGTCTCTACAAGGCCTACGACGACCAGTACCTGATGATCGAGGCAAAGCCCGTTGCCGGCCCTACGGTCGCTACGTTGCCCCAGGAGGACGATCTGGCCTCGACGGCGGCTTTGGTGAGGAAGTTCACGAAAGAAGTCGATAACCGCCTGCAGGAGCTTTCGGAGGCGGCCCACAGATGGCGCCGCTCGGGACAGAAGGTCGCGATCTGGGGGTCGGGATCGAAGTGCGTGTCCCTGATGAGCTCGATGGAGCTCGGCGACACTCTGCAGGCGATCGTGGACATCAACCCCCACAAGCACGGCAAATTCCTCGCGGGCAGCGGCTGGCAGATCGAGGGACCGGATGCGCTCACCGCCCTGCGCCCCGACGCCGTCATCATCATGAACTCCATTTACACCGAGGAGATCCGCCATGAGCTCGCCACTCGCGGCCTCCGGCCCGAACTCCTACCTCTCTGAGCCGAGCCTGGTACCGTCACAGGTATTGGATACGGAGCGGCTCATGCAGGTCGCGGCTGCGCGCAGCGCCGACTATCGCGGCGCCGCGCCTTTTCCGCACATCATGTTGGATGGTCTGTTCTCCGACGCGCTGCTCGATCAGGCCGTGGCCGAGCTGCCGGCCGCCAGCGCGAAATGGACCACCTACGACACGGTGAATGAGTCCAAACAGGTCTGCTCGGATGCCAGCCTGTTCGGGCCCACCGCCGAGATCATCGTACACGCGTTGAACAGTGCGCCGTTCGTGCGCTTCCTCGAGCGCTTGACCGGCATCGCCGGGCTCATTCCCGATCCGCACCTGCACGCGGCCGGATACATGAAGGTCTCCCCAGGGGGCTTCCTGGGGCTGCACTATGACTTCGCGACCCAGAGGGAGCTGAAGCTCGATCGCCGTATCAATGTGCTGCTCTATCTCAATCGCGACTGGCAGTCCGACTGGGGTGGCGCGCTCGAGCTGCACTCGAACGACCCGGTCACCGCTCCGGGTCACCAGGAAGTGATGATCGAGCCGTTGTTCAATCGCGTGGCGATATTCAACACGCCGAATGCCTTGCACGGACATCGCAAGCCGTTGACCTGCCCGAAAGGGCGCGCGCGGCTGTGCCTCTCCTGGTACTACTACACGGCACCGCCCGTTGCAGGTTGGGCCGCGCGCTCGAAGGCGGTCGAGTTCCGGGGGAAGATGGACCCGAGGCGCTTCGCGATCAAGGCGGCCAACATGCTGACGCCGCCGATCGTGTTTGAGATGGCGCGCAAGGTGAAAGAGAAGATAACGGGAAAAACGAGCTAGCCCCGGCTCTCAACCCGTGAGCTGAATCACAGCGTTCCTCTTCAATCGCGCGCATTGTAGCGAACCGCCACGTACGCCAGAATCGGTGGTGGGCGATCTGGAGGAACTGAAGTGGCGTCCCTTTTCCGTAACTTCTTCCAATCAAAGGCGCTCCCGACTCCATCAGCGCCGCAGGTCGAAGAGCTGTATGCCGAGGCGACCCGCGCATATGACTCGAAGGAATTCGACCGCGCTGTTCCGTTGTATGAACGTGTGATCGCGCTGCAGCCCGGGCATGCCGCGGCGCACTACAAGCGCGGCAACGCTTTGAAGAATGTCGGGCGATTTGCGGCCGCGCTGGCGAGCTACGATGCTGCTATCGAGCACGAGCCCGACTTCCCCTACGCGTGGTGCAATCGAGGCGTCGTACAGCAGAATCTCGCATTGTACGAGGCCGCTCTCGCCAGCTTCGACCGGGCGATCGAGCTCGCCCCCACAGATGGCGTCGCTCACTCCAACCGGGCATCACTGCTGCAAGGGCTGTGCCGCTGGGAGGAGGCGCTCGCCAGCTATGAGCGGTTGATTGCGCTGAACCCGCAGTCGTACGAAACATGGTTTTACCGTGGCAACGTGCTCAGAGAGTTGCGGAAACCGGAGGCTGCATTGGCCAGTTACCGGGAGGCGCTCAAGCTTAAACCGGACTCCGCCGAAGCCCACTACAATTGCGCCGTCCTGCTCGAGCGCAGCCAGCAGTCCCAGGCCGCGCTGGCGAGTTACGCCAAGGCGATAGAGATCTACCCGGCCTTTCACCATGCTCACTACAACCGCGCCGGCCTGCTCCGGAATATGAAACAGCCGCAGGCAGCGCTCGCCGGATACGACCTTGCCATTGCGGCCAAGGCCGATTACGCGGAGGCTCACGCGAACCGCGGCGTCGTATTGCAGGAACTCGGGCGTTGGGAAGAGGCGCTCGCCAGTTACGACCGGGCGATCGAGTTGCGGCACGACTACGCTGAGTGCCACTTCAATCGCGGCACGTTGCTCAGCACTCGAACGCAGTGGGACGCCGCCTTGGCCGCTTGCAATCGGGCCATCGCTTTACGACCCGACTACGCGCATGCCCATTGCGAGAAAGCAACCATACTCATGGGCGTCGGACAATTCGAGGCCGCTCTTTCGAGTTACGATCAAGCTGTCGCGCTTCAAGCGGACTTTGCGGAAGCTCAATACAACAGGTCGCTGGCGTTGTTATTGAGAGGGGACTATGAAAACGGCTGGTTGAGTCACGAGTGGCGCTGGCAGAATGCCCAAAGGCTCTCGATGGGTCAAAAGCGGCCCTTCAGCCAGCCCCTGTGGCTGGGCCAAGAGCCCATAGCTGGAAAGAGGCTGTTGCTTTACAGTGAGCAGGGTTTAGGAGACGCGGTGCAGTTTTGTCGCTTCGCAAAGTCGGTCGCGGATCTGGGTGCCAGCGTATTTCTGGAGGTTCAAGCGCCACTGGTGGGTCTGCTCGAAAGCCTGGATGGAGTGTCGCGGTTGATCGTCGAGGGGAGCTCTCCACCTGAGTTTGATTATCAATGCCCGCTCCTGAGCCTGCCGCTGGCGCTCAAAACGACACTCGAAACGATTCCCGCGGCAGCGGGATACCTGCGCTGCGACCCCGCCAAGCTCGGGCAGTGGCACGCGCGGCTGGGAGATCGGAGCCGTCCGCGCATCGGCCTCACCTGGAGCGGCAACCCGAAGCAGGGCAATGACCATAATCGCAGCTTTCAGCTGGCCCGCTGGATCGAGCACCTTCCACGAGAGTTTGACTACGTCTGTTTACAGAAGGAAGTTCGCTCGGTGGACGAAGAAGCCCTCACGGCCAATCCGTGGATAGCGAGATTCGACAGTGAGTTGCGTGACTTCAGCGATACGGCCGCGCTGTGCGAATGTGTAGACTTGGTAATCAGCGTCTGTACGAGCGTAGCGCACGTGAGCGGCGCTCTCGGCAGACCCACATGGGTGTTATTACCTTTCAATCCTGACTGGCGCTGGCTACTCGAGAGAACCGACAGCCCGTGGTACCGCACGGTAAGGTTGTTTCGACAGCGGGCCATAGGTGACTGGAATGGGGTGTTCGTCCAGGTGGCCGCCGATTTACGCAAAACATTCGCCGCGGCCGGATGAGGACTTTCGGCCCCGCGAGGCTCAGTGCGCCGCCGTCGGGCACAGAGCAACTCGCGCATACACCCGCTCGAGTCGTTCGGCCGCCTGATCCCAACTGTAATTACGCTCCACGTAGTCGCGAGCCGCGCTTCCCAGCGCGTCCGAGTACGCGGGCTCCGCGGCGAGTCTCACAATGGCCGCTGCGAAGGCACCCACGTCACCGTTAGGAACAATCAGCCCCGTCCGCTCGTGCTCCAGCAACTTCGCGGAGCCGGCACTGCACACGATACCCTTCCCCGCGGCCATGTAATTCAGCAGCTTTTGCGGAATCCCATCGCAATGCATGCGCGGCAATACCGCGATCGCGGACTCGGCCAGTTGCCGCGGCAACTCTTCGAAGCTGTCTGGAATGATCTCGATGGCGTCACGGATGCCTAGCTTCCGAGCCAGCGCCTCGTAGGAATCGAACGGCGAGCTCACCGCCATGCAGAGCCGGAGATCCGCGCGCGCGCGCCGCGCGACCGCGAACGCCTCGAGCAACAGGTCGACGTCCTGATAGGGCGCGAGGGTGCCGGTATAGATCAGCTGCGTCAGACCATCGGCACGTGGCGACACGCCAGGGACCCGAAAACACCCGGTTTCGACGCCGTTCGTGACGACAGAAATCTGATCGGGCGACAAGCCATGACGCGCCGTCAGCCGGTCGCGGATGTCTGTCGTCACCGATGCGACGTGATCGGCGGCGTTCGGCAGCACCCCATCGAACCAGCGACCCACCGTGCTCACGACTCGTTTGGAGAAACCGGGACCATAACTCGGTAGCTCCGAAGACAACATCGTATGAGCGTCATATACGATCGGCACCCTGTGCCGAAGCCGTGACGGAAGCGCCACCAACAGACCCTCGAGGTGGTGCGCGTGAATCACATCGAAACGCGACCCACCCAGTACCCGCCACACCTTGATCGCGAGCGCCGGATCGTAGAGGGCGAGTTTGCGGAAGTTGGGGCCTGCGGGCATGCGCCAGTAGACACGTTTGTTAAAAATCCGGTGGACCGGAAATTCCAATGTCTGTGCGTCATCTGACACGTGATAGGTGATGAGTTCGACATGGTGACCGCGCGCAATCAAAGCCTCGGTCAATCGCTCGATGCGCAGAGGAGTGCCCCGGCGAGCAGGCATCGGACACGCCGCAATCATGGCGACCCGAAATCGCGGCACGGCCACTCCCGAGGGCGCGACGCCGAAGGGCTGATCGCTCAACGTCGCGTCGTTCAACGGCGCGACTACGCTCATTGCTTCCGATCCGCAAGCAGATGACCCGGCGCGGCCCCAAACATCCGGACCTTGAGTCGCTCAGCCGCGATCGGCAGACCGGGCGCAACGACCGCAAGCAAGTCCACGGCCGCCCGCGCGAAGTTCCAGTTGACGAACCACCAGCGGACGAGAGCGGAATAACATCCGGCGCGCTCGTTCGACAGCATCCGCTCCGTGCGCACCATCTTCAGATATTCGGCATACAGTCGCCACGTCGGCAGACTGATCTTCCCGCGCTTCGAGGCGTCGTGCCACGCCGCCCGATCGCCGGAACGCACGTTCGAGCGCGTGTAGCGGTTGGGATGCTCGCGCATCTCCACGAGCGGTGCCGGCAACTGGATCAGCCGGCCGCGAATGGCGAGTTGGGCGAGCAACGCCCGGTCGGCGCCATGGAAACTTCCATGCAACAGCGAGTCCTGCAGGGTCTCGCGGCGGATGAGTCCGAAAAAGTCGACACAGGAATGCGATCGCAACACCATCCAGGCGAATCGCGCGGCAGCCGACTGCGAGTCCGCGAGCGCCAGGCCGGTGTTGTACAAGCCGATCGGGGCACCGTTCTGGTCGATGTACTGCACGACCGAATTGCATAACACTGCGTCGGTACGCTCATCCAGAACCCGCACTGTCTTCGCCAGGTACGACGGAGTCATGCGGTCGTCGTGCGCGAGCCATTTGAAGTAGCGGCCCCTCGCGTGACTGAACGCGAGGTTGTAGTTGGGAGCGGCGCCGAGATTCTGCGGGTTGCGGAAGTAGCGGACGCGAGAGTCGCGGGCGGCATAATCCTGGCAGATTTCAGCGGTCCGGTCCGTCGAGGCGTTGTCGCAGATAATGAGTTCGAGATCGTCGAAGCTTTGCGCGAGTACCGAGCTGATGGCGACTTCGAGATAGGTCTCGCCGTTGTAGACGGGCATGCCCACGCTGACGGCGGGGATGCCCGCGCCGGCTTCGGCTGTATCTTTCATAGGAACCTCGCGGCCGTGACTGCACCCCCTCAATCAGGGGTAATGCCTCACCAGCACATTCCGTTCCGTACAGTCAGCGCTTTCGCCAGCTTAGCGACACAGACCGGGCCTAAGCGGCCCGGACCGGGATCAGGGGAACTTGATCTTGCCGCCGCCCGCCGCGGGACCGGGGCCGATGCCGCCGCCGCCGACTTCCGGGACCACAATGCGCGAAGCCTGCTCGCGCCGCATCTCCCGAGCCTCGTCGATCGCCTGCTCCAGCGCGGCCTTTACCCCATCGGGGAATTTCTGCAGCGCTTCGTCCAGTGTCGCCGCCTCAATCTCGAACACGAGCGGGAGCACGCCGGCGGGCGTCATCAGCTGGGTCTGTCCCGAGAAAATCACGTCCCGTCCGGTGTCGGTGGAGCCGTCAAGCTTCACCGGGGTGATACGGCGAATGGTGCCGGCCCGGCGATCGGTGAAAATCTCTTCCCGGTACATTTCCGCCGGGTCCAGCCGGATTTCCGGAAGGTCGTTCTGCGCTGCCATGTCGATCCACTTAGGTAGGGGGGTTTTTTCGCATTGTACACG
>DATBCZ010000385.1:0-8686 GCA_036270175.1 Steroidobacteraceae bacterium
CCGGCGACCCGTAGCTCATGCAGCCGAGACAGATGCGGGAGACTTCGAGTCCCGTATGGCCAAGTTTGACGTAGTCCATCGCGCACTCCTCGTTGGGCCCATGACCATCGCCCCGCGGCAGCCGCCAGGCTATCCGTCTTAATAGGGATTGAATCGGGTATGGCGGAAGCTTACTCCCTGGTTCGAAGGGGTAGGTGATGAGCAACGAACCAATAGCATGTAGAGTCGCTTCCATTGAGCATCACCTCCGGGCGCCATTACACCCGCAGCCAAAGCTCGACCGATTGACGAGGTAAGCGTATGCAGATCTTGATTAATTCGGATAACCACATCAAAGGCGGCGAGTCCGCCAACGAAACCGTGGAATCCATCGTGCGGGCCGCGATCGACCGCTTCGCGGATCGCATCACCCGAATCGAAGTGCACCTGAGCGACTCCAACGGCCCGAAGCACGGCGTGCACGAAAAGCGCTGTGTAATGGAGGCGCGAGTGGGAGGCTTGCGGCCGCTGGCCGTGTCACACGAAGCGCCGAACCTGTTGGAAGCCGTCGAAGGCGCCGCCGACAAACTGAAACGCTCACTCGAGCACGCCATCGCCAGAAGAGAACACCTCCCAGGGCCCACGCCTCGCCAGGACGACATCGCGAGCGTCGAAGAGTTGGATATGTTAGAAAAAGATCAACGGAAATAGATATCCAGGGCCGACCTGACGAAAGCCTCCACGCGACGGACGGGCGCAAATCGCCGACCTTCAGATAGAAACATCGAAGACCCAATTCCTGCCGAAGTCGCAGTGGCCCCGCGATCAGGTCGGGATGACGGCCGGTGACCGCCGGTTCATGATAAGTAAATCCAGGGCGTAAATTTAATTAGCACCGCTCGCTAGTTAAATCTCTTGCCGTACCAGAGCCACTAGTTAAATTTAGGCCCCTGGGTTTAAATAAAGAAGCCGGCTGGCAAAGCCGTTTAACTCTGGACCGAAGGTATGAAGCGGGACCCGTTCGGGACATCTGTCGCGCGGGATCATCAAAGAGTCTACCGGACGCGCCCGAGATCGAGTGTATGTCTATCGACGCTACCTAGAGGCATTGGCGGCCGAGGAGGAGGCGCCGGTCGGAGCACCTCCCCGGGCCAACGCCTCGCGACAGTGACATCGCGGGCGTGGCCGAGTTGGACGCGTTGGAGAAGGAACCGCGCTAGGAGCCTGTCTGGCTAATGATCGCCGTAGCGAGGGCGACCCTCATCGAGCAGCTTTCTGCGATCGTTTCCCGCGAATAGCGTGTGCCTATTTAAGGGAAACGATCGCAGAAAGATGCCGATGAGGGGCGGCCGCAGTAGGCGAGCATTAGTCAGACAGGCTCCTAGGCGGCGAGTGTAAGGTCTGAACCTACCGAGGCGTGGGCTCCTGGCCGGGGTGCGTGTCTTCCGCCGGGAAGGACTGCGCCCCGCTGGAAAGGGGGCTCGGCTGCGGGGGTGCGCCGGACGTCGCTACGCCAGGCTGCGGTACCGGGGCGGCCGAGGCCGACGGCGGGGTGGCGGAAGCCGACTGCTGGCCTCGGGTGCTCGTCGTCACCGCGGTCATGAAACGCCGTGCCGCGTCGTCATTCGTCGTCACCGCACCGGAGACGATGTCGGCCGCCGTCACATCCTTCTTCCTGTAGAAAGCATCGTTCTCGTCGTCATCGATCGAAATGACCGAGCCGTCGATGGCGACACCCGCGAACACCCCGCGACTGCGCGAATAGGAATAGACCTCCGACTTGAAGCTAAAGTCGGTGGAAGCCGAGGATTCACGGCCGACCGGGCCCGCGGATACCGACGCGTCCCCGCCCAAGGTTACTTTCCCGCCCGTGATTCCTTCGATGCTCTTGCGGGTGGTGAAGACCAGCACGATGTCGGTGGACTGGACGCCCCATTGGAAGCCGAAGCTGCCGCCCGACAGGGTGACGAAGATCGGATTGGTGAAACGGCCATCCTTGTCGCGGAACGTCAGCACGCCATTCCCGCGGCGGCCGCCGGCGAAGAAGGCGATCTTGGTGAGGTCTGGAATGACTGCGATGCCATAGGCGCGCTCGAGCAGCCAGTTCGGAATCGACCTGTCGCCGGCGTCGCGCAACTCCTCGAGAACCTGGCTTCCCAGGAGGAGTTTTCCTTCCTCGCGGGCCTGCGCGTGAGCGCCGGTGGCGCCGATCGCCAGGGCGAGGCCGGCCAGGGTTGTAAACAGATTAATGCGGATGCGCATGCTTCGATCCCCTCGTCATTTGTTGGCCGGGCCACCGACCGATAGGGATGCAGCTTAACTCAACTCGACTTGCAACACGACTCCCGTTGCGGTATGGCGCCGTTCAGCGTCGGTTTAGCTTGCAGCGCGGCGCGAGGAGGCGCTGCGCTCGCGCGCAGCCACACTAGAACCAGATCGAGACGAAAACCTGGTAAATGTTGGCGTTCAGCTTGTACAGCGGCTCGGTTCCCGCGGTGTAGACGCCATCGCCGGCCAGCAGCGCGTTCCGGAAGTCGCTGTAGTCGATCATCAGATGGTTGAAATGGAAGTTCAGGCTGCTCTTGTTGATCCACCGCGCGTACGGCACGTGAAATTCGTACGCGGCGCCGAAACCCAGGGAAATACTGTGGAAAGCAGCGAGCTCGCGGTCGCGCGCCTCGAAGTTGGAGTAGTCGGCGCGCGGGAACAGGTCGCTGTAAAAGTTCGCGTTGTTCTGCCGGTAGTAGCGGATGCTGCCGTCGAAGATGAAGTGCCGGTACGGCTGCGTGTAATCGAGCTCGACCGTGTGGCCGGTGATGCCCCAGGTGTCGTTATAGAAGCGATATAGCCCTGTCACCGCGGCCCGGAACGGCAGGTAGTACTTCAGATCCGCGGAAGCCGCGGTACTGGTGCGCGTACCGGGATATATCTGGTCCGCGAGCGTGAACTGCTTGCCCGGCACCGTCGGGTCGAAGTAACGGATTTTGCGGTAAGGACTCTGCAGATAGCCCTGATCCGTGATGGCTTCGAAGTTGAGGTCGAGAATGGCGTTGCGAGTGAGGATCTGGCTCACCGACAGGGTGTAGCCCCGATGGTCCGCCTGCCTTTGAAACGTCGGGTCGTTCTGAATGACTCCGTTCACCTTGACGTCGCGGAACACGTCGTCCCAGCCGCGGCGAAAGCCAAAGGTCACGGTCGTAAGATCGCCGAACATGCTCTGGCTGATGGAGTAGTAGGCCGTGTTCGACGAGTAGTCCGGCTCGCGGCTGTGGATGTAGCCCGCTGTATAAATCGTTTTTCCGTGCAGATAGTCGACGGAAAAGCCTTCCTGTTTGCGGGTCTCGTGGTAGGGACTCGCGGACAGCTTCACGTCGATCGAGGCGCTCGAGATGAGATCCTCGTAGTAGCTCGCCGAGAAGGAGAGGCTGTCACCGACCTTCTTGCGCACGAGCACTGAAGGTCCCTGAATCGTGATGCCGCCGCCGTCGTAGTTGTGGTACAGGACGT
Source organism: Steroidobacteraceae bacterium (assembly GCA_036270175.1). Lineage (GTDB taxonomy): Bacteria > Pseudomonadota > Gammaproteobacteria > Steroidobacterales > Steroidobacteraceae > 13-2-20CM-66-19. The sequence goes on from DATBCZ010000385.1 coordinate 3,487, forward strand.
CGGCGCGATCATCCGGCAGCACGTCGGCGATAGCCGGCGTACCGACGAGGCAAAGCGCGGCCAGCGCCTTCGCCCAGGGGTTGAACCACCTCAATTGCATCCGCAACCACCGCCAACACCGCCCGTAGCACCGCGGGAACCTTCACGGGATTCGTACACGTGATCGATGTAGGTCCCCGAGACCGGATCGCGGTTGAAGGACATGATGGGATCCGCGAAGTGCTCGCGCTCGTAGGGCTTCACCCAGGGCTGGATCGGCGAGCAGCCCGCCAAGGTCCCTAGTATCAAAAGTCCCATTATGATCTTTATTCCCATGCACTTCGTGCAGGACTTACGGGCATCGCCAAAGCGCGAAGCCCGTAGATTTAGCTCGGAGCGGATACTCATCATGTCCTCCACCGAATAGCGGCTATTCGCGGATCAGCGAGCGGATGCTGTTCAGGTACTCGCTTTCGTCACCCGGCTTGTAGCCGTGGTGCAGGAAGCGCAGGTTACCTTTGCGATCGATGATGACCGTGCTCGGCATGCCGGACACGTCGTACATACGGCTCACCTTGCTGTCCTTGTCATACAGCACGGGGAAGCTCACGGGCGTCTGCTTCAGCCAGTCGTCCGCGGCCTTCGAGTCCGGCTCGACATTCACACCGATCAGTGTGAAGCCCAGCTTGTTGTACTTCTTGTAAATGTCCTCGAGCAGGGGCATTTCCTGGCGGCACGGGCCGCACCAGCTGGCCCAGAAGTTGAGCATCACGACCTGGCCCTTGTACTTCGCCAGGTCGATCTGGCTGCCACCCTTGGCGGGTAACACGAACTCCGGCGCCGGGCCGGTCGGGTCCGCGGCGACCGCGGGCAAGGCGATGACCAGAGCGGCGACGATTCCTGCGATACGGTTCTGCATGGGTCCTCCAACAAATCCTCTAAAAGAAGACGGTCGTGCCGATGCGCATCTCGATGTTGTTGGTGAGCTTCGTGGTGCCCAGGAGGTCGGACTGGAACACGCGATCCTGCACTGTGATGTGGACCGCGAGCCAGTCGGACGGCAACACCCGGTAGCCGGCACCGAAATTCACCGTAAACTTCTGGTCGCCGGCGAAGTCGACACCGCCAATACCGCCGATGACATAGAAAGCACTGGACAAGGCGAGTCCACGACCGAGAAAGGCCTCGCCCGGGAGGAAGTTGTAGCCGAGTGACAGATCGTAATACGTGAAGTGTCTCTCACGGGGCGTAAGTAGCTGGATGTTCCCTGCCAGAGTCTCGAAGCTCGTTCGTCCGGCCTTGGTGCGGCCGTACTCACCCTGTAGGAAGAAGTCCTCCGTAACGTGATAGGCGAGCGTCGCCCCGTAGCTGGGATTCGTGCCAAAGTCCTCGACGGACAGCGCACCATAGTCGAGTCCGAGCTCGACATTAGCGCTACGGATCTTCGGCACATGGATCTTACGACGCTCCACCGTCGGATCGACGACGCGTGGAGTAGTGTCGTCATCTAGCGACTGATCTGCGCGTTTGGCGTCCTCGCGGGCTTGCGCCTGCTCGTCACGCGCCTCCTGACGGTGATGAAACCAGTTGCTCACCGTCGTGCAACCCGACAGCGCAGCCACCGCCACCGTCAGAAGAAGAACGCGAATCCCAGTTTCCATTCGTCTGCTCTCTGATTCTGATTGAGGTTGGTGAAGATGTAATGACTCTTGAACTCGGTGCGGACGAAGAATCGTCGCGTGAGATAGAAGCGCACGCCAGCCCCCACGTACGCCGTTTGTTCCACGCGGTCCTGGGGTTGCACGAGAGTCGCCTTGGGCTCGATATGCTCGATTCCGGTTCCAATCATAAAGAAGGGTGACAGGCGCCATTCCGGCCAGACGACGTGTGTGAGCCCGATGTCACCGACCACGCCGTTGGTGAACTTACCGAAGTAGTTGCCCACCGAGCCTTCCAGGGCGAGCTGTGAATTGAACGAGTACGAGGTGTACATGGAAACGAAGTTCGCGCCACCCCAGACTCCGAGGAAAGCTCCGGCCTCGAAGCGATGTGAGGTAAAACCCGCACGGTCCCCGAGGTCGAATGTAAACGGGCTGCCGTCGGCGAGCACCGTTTTCAGCATGTCGCGTTGCGACGCCCACCCCTCCACGCCGCGCTCGGTGCGCACCTTGAACCAGTCGGTGCGGCGAAAGAGCACCAGCACGCTGGCGTCCCGGGCCACGACGTTGAACACCGGGTAGCCGCGACCGGCCCCGGTGTGCAATTCGAGATACGGCTCCGTCACGAACACCTGTAAATGCTCCCGTGCGCTGCCGACCCCGGGGGTGCAGCAGATCGCCAGGAGAGCCAGGAGGCTTACGAACGAAAAACTTCGCAAGCGGGTCCTAATTGACAGGCACTTTCGGATCGAACGGATTGTTGAAGTATTGCGCGCCAATATCCAGCCACTCGGACAACAAGCGAAGCTCGGCAGGGCTCATGTAGCCCGCATGCGTGCTTCCGGAACCCGTTGCGAAGCGGTTCAGGAACGTGGTCGACAGCCCGCCGTTCGCGCTTCCGGCATTCAGGTACGGTCCTACAGGGATGACAGTCGGGTTGCCATTCGCGTCAGGCGGCCCGGGAGCATTCTGCAGGGCCCCCATAATAACTATTTGCTCGTCGTGCTGGAAAAGTAGTTGGCGATAGGAGACAAATTCAGCCGGCTCGTCGTTCGAGGCCGCGTTCGTCAGATTGAGCTGTCCCGCGGGGGCCTGCACGGCGGCATTCGCATCCGTGAGGCTGTGACAGGCCGCCTGTGAGCAAGTGCATCCCCCCGCGAGTGGGCAAGTGTAATTCGCCGGGGTTGTCGCACCGACGGTGGTGGGGCGCGGCTGATCCCAGATCGGCTGAATGTGCTCGGGGTAGTTGATGATGATGCGGCAGTTCGACGACCACGCGCTGGCGCAGTTGCTGGTCGTCGGGATGGCCTCCATCGCGCCCAGGTCGTTGTAACTGAGCGTGATGGGTTTGCCCGGAGTTCCTCCCTGCCCCGGATCGGTCCACACGTCGGTGTAGAGCACATTCACGCTCGGGACCTCGCTGCAAACGGAGCCCGACACGCATGTCGTGCGCGCGCGCGCCTCAGCCATGGTTTCACCGGCGATGGGCAAGAACGGGGGGTAGACAGTGCCGTCCGGCGCTGTGTAGGTCCCAGCGAATGTACCGGGAAATGCTGCTCCAGTTGTCGAGCCTGCGTACGCCGCCGCGAATACTCCCGCGCGGCCGTGGGAGAGCGGCGCCTGCGGCGTCGGTGTCTTGTGGCACCCGTTGCACGTAACTACTTCGCCCGGTAGAGCTTGCAACCAGACGTTGAGGCCGGGCGAGATATTGCGTCCGTTAGCGTCCACGACCGCGATTCTGAACGCGACATCGGCCGGTACCCGGACCTCCACCGAGCCGTCGGGCTCCACGGGGGCATAGCCAACGATCTCGCGCATGAAGTTGCTCGCGCCGAAGGCGGCGTTCGCAAGATTCACCACTGTCATGTCGGGCTGCGATACCGCCTTCTCGATTCGCACAAAGCGCGCGGGCCGCTGGGCTGCCGGTGTTTTAGTGGGGTCGGCGAGCGTCGGGATGTTCGGAACGGCTGTGTCCACGCCGTCAAAGTCATAGACGCTCTTGATGTCGACCACGCCCACGCCTGCGTCCACCAGGTTCTGGTCGAGCTGCACGCCGGGAAGCTTGTCGAGAATGATGTTCTGCAGTGGGCGGGGCTGTGTGGCCACGACGTCGGTCACCATGACGCCCTCGACCGGCTCCATCACGGGCAGCAGGGTGTTCTGGACCGGATCGAACATCCACACGCTATATAAAGGAGGCGCGGGCAGCGCGGTCGGATCCGCGAGGACCGAGGTCGTGCACGGACCGATCGTGCCGTCCGCGTTCTGTACACGGCACTGCTCCCAGCTCACCAGGATGCGGTTCGTGCCGTCCCAGAGGGGATACGCTGAATTGAAACGACCTCCCGCTGACAGGCCGGGAATCGTCGACACCTGGTTCGGGGTGGCGCGCGTCTGTGCCGGTCCCGCCGCGCCGGCGCTCGCTTGCAACGCCTGCATGTTCTCGACGAAGTCTTTGCCGTCGATGATGGTGAGATCGCCGCCGAAGTCGGTATCCGAGAACTGGCGGACGAGCGTCAGGATGCTGCCGTTCTGCATCTCCCGCGGCTTCAGGAATTCCACGACCGTATTGTTCGTGCCGGTCATGTGGCTGTTGGCGCCGTAATAAAGCTCGGTATCCGTGCCGTCCGGATTCGAGGAATAGAGGTGCATGGCGTTCGTGCCGCCCGGCGCGTTGTCCCAGCGGGTCCACAACACGCGGCCGCTCGAAAGTATGGTCGCGTCCTGGTCGTTGCTCTGGTTGAACGAGATCTGGTGGACGCCCGTGCCGTCCTCGTTCATGACTTCCAACACGAAAGCCGGCTCGGTGTTGGCTTCGTTGTTGTAGATGAACTGCGGCTTGCCCTCATCGAGCAGGATGCCCTGCGACTGCGACTGGCGCGTGGAGGAGAACACGATCCGGCCATCGGGCATGAAGTGCGGCGATACGTCGTTCACGGTCGGCGGATCGGGATCGACGGTCGGGTCGATCACCGGCCGCAGCGTGTCTGTCTTGATGGTGTACTCGTAGATGCGCCACGACGGCGCATCCTTCTGTTTCATGTTTGCCGTCATCGGTCCGCGCATCGTGAACACCACCTTCGTGCCGTCCGCGGACGCGTCGACGTCCTTCACGTCCCACGTGGTGTTGGCAGGGTTGGTGGCGGCGGCGGTGACGCGGCTGGTGATGTTTGTTTCTTTCGCGCTCGGCGAGGCGCTGGCGCGCATGTACAAATCCGCGGACGCGAAGGCGACGCGCATCATGCGCACGTCATCCGCGCCGGCCGTGATATTGGCCATGGTCGGGATGGTGCGCTTGACGTAGAAAATCGGGTAATCGTTGGTCGAGGGATCGGCCGACTGGCTATTGGCGATGTTGAAACTGCCGCCGCCACTACAGGCCGCCAGGAGGGTGGCCATGCAGAGGGCCAGCAACCCATTCGCTACGTTTTTGCGCCGCACTTTCATTATGAGAGACTCCACATCGATCCGCTCGCGCCTTCCCAACGACGGCGAATGTAACTTAATTCACGGCCCCGTTCGCCAAGTTTTTATCGTAGTGCTGAATCCATCACGGCACGCGG
>DATBCZ010000386.1:0-7844 GCA_036270175.1 Steroidobacteraceae bacterium
CGCGCTTTCTCGATCTTGCTCGCGCCATACAGCTCACCTTTGTGTACGAGGAGCCGCTTGCGCACGAACGGCTCGTTCATGCGCTTCAGACCGCGGATGCGAATCTCGCCTATGTTGACGCGTGCACCCGTCACGACGTGAAAGCTGACATCGAGCACGCGATTCGCCGGATCCTCGTGGGCGATCGGGGGATCGACTTTCGCGAAAGCGTAGCCTTCGTCCTCGAGTGCCGTCTGCAAGCGCTCGCCGGCGGCGAGCACCTGCGAGGCGATGGCCAGCTCGCCGCTCTTGAGAGCCAGCTTGTCCTCCACCGACTTCGGCAACTCTCCGTCGATGTCGATTCGGCGCAGGTGATAGACCTCACCGAGGCTGAAGGTTATTTTCACACGGGCGTCGTCACGCGAGGCTTTGGCGGTCAACTCCTCGCCCAGTGTCGGATCGTCGAGCGCCAGGCCGTCGATCGTGATAGCCACATAGCTCTGGTAGTACCCGTAGCTTTCCAACACCGTTTTCAGACGGTCGAGGTCGCTCCGGGCGCGGCCGATGAGGCCAAAGGGTCCGACGGGCGCGGAGCCGCGCAGGGTGATCAGGTCCGAGGTTGCCTTGAGCGTGGCATTCATCTCACTGTTGCCGGTGGACGTGAGATCGACCTTGTAGGACTGCGGATCGGCGGCGCGGGCCGGCGTCGCCATGTAGTATGCGATTGTCGCAAGCACGAGGACCGCGGCAACGGAAAGCCGCAGGAATTTCCACAGACTGCGACATCCGGCGCCGGATTTATCGCTCACTTGTGTGCCGGCGTCATGCTTCGTACTGCCATTTCTTGGTAATGTCCTCATCAGATGGGGGTTCCCATTCGCAAAGGTCACGACTGTTGAGCAGTACCGCGGTGGATGTCGTTTACGTTCATGGTTTGTGGATGTCGGGTGGCGAATCACTGTTCCTGCGCCGCCGGCTTGCGAATGAGTTCGGTCTGCAGGTGCATCCTTTTCGGTACTCGGCGGCCTACTCCACCATGACGGAGATTACCGCACGCCTGCAAAGCTTCGTGGAGTCGTTGGGGTCGCCGGTCGTGCACTTCGTGGGCCACAGCCTCGGGGGTCTGGTTATCTATCGTTTCCTCGAGCGCTTTCCGCAGCAGCCGCCGGGTCGTGCCGTATTTCTGGGCACACCCTGCATATCGAGCCGTGTCGCTGAGCAGGCGAGCCAGATCCGGCTCGTCGCGTCGCTCATGGGGCAGCCCGTGGCCGACGAGTTACTGCAGCCGCAGGAGCGCCGCTGGACCATGGAGCGACCTCTGGGGATTATCGCAGGCACGCAGCCAATTGGTGTAGGCCATCTGCTCGTACAGTTCGAGGAAGATTCCGATGGCACCGTCGCTGTCAGCGAGACCCGTTTGCCCGGAGCGACAGACCATCTCGTGCTGCCCGTGAGTCACCTGGGCATGCTGGTCTCGCCGCGGGTGGCGCGCGAGACAGGGTTATTTCTGCAGGAAGGGCGCTTCTCGCCGGGCCAGGACCCTTAGTTCCGCGCCACTCTCACTTACGGATTTCCAGCAGCTTGCGCAGCTTGTAGAGCGCATCCAGCGCGGCTTTTGGCGACAGCTCGTCCGGGTCGAGCGCCGCGAGCGCAGTGCGGACTTCATCGGGCGGTGGGGTGGGCTCCGCGCGCAACGGTGGGGCCGGAAACAGCGGCAACTCCTTTTGCGCGGCTTTCCCGCGGCCGCCACCGCCTCCATCAGCGCGGTCCCGCTGCGATTCCAACGCCTCCAGGTAGTGACGCGCCTGTCCGATCACGTCGCGGGGAACGCCCGCGAGCTGCGCGACCTGCAGTCCGTAACTGCGGCTCGCGGGCCCGTCCTTTACCGCATGCAGAAACACGATGCTGTCGCCGTGCTCGGTCGCGTCCAGGTGAACGTTCGCACAGCCCTCGATCTCGGTGGCCAGTGTCGTGAGCTCGAAATAGTGGGTCGCGAACAGGGTGAAGGACTTCAGGCGGCTCGCAATGTGCCGCGCGATCGCCCACGCGAGGGATAGCCCGTCGAAAGTGCTCGTGCCGCGGCCGATCTCGTCCATGAGAATGAGGCTGCGCGGCGTGGCGTTGTGGAGGATGTTGGCCGCCTCGGTCATTTCCACCATGAACGTTGAGCGGCCGCCCGCGAGGTCGTCTGCCGCGCCGATGCGGGTGAAGATGCGATCGAGCGGGCCCATGACCGCCTTGTCGGCGGGCACGTAACTGCCGATGTGGGCGAGCAGCGCGATGAGCGCTGCCTGGCGCATGTAGGTTGATTTACCGCCCATGTTGGGTCCGGTGATGATGAGCATGCACCGGTCGGCGCCCAGCCGCAGATCGTTCGGGACAAAGGGTGCGTCGGAGAACCGCTCGACCACAGGGTGTCGTCCGCCTTCGATGCGCAGGCACGCTTCGGCGACGAGCTCCGGCTGAGTCCACTCGAGCGAGCAGGCGCGCTCGGCGAGCGCGGCGATCGCATCGAGCATCGCCAGCGAGCTCCCGGTGGCCTGCATGGGGCCGAGCCGATCGATGAGTTGTGTCAGGATGGCTTCGTAGATTTCTTTTTCGCGCGCCAGCGCGCGGTCCCTGGCGCTCAGCACCTTGTCCTCGAAGCCCTTGAGCTCCGCGGTGATGAAACGCTCGGCGGATTTTACAGTCTGCCGGCGGATGTAATCCTTGGGGACACGCTCGGCGTCCTTGCGTGTGATCTCGATGAAAAAGCCCTGCACCCGGTTGAAGCCGAGTTTCAAACCCGCGATGCCGGTGCGCTCGCGCTCGCGCCGTTCCAACTCGAGGAGGAATTCATCGGTGTGGGTGGAGATCCGTCGCAGCTCATCGAGGTCGGGATCGTAGCCGTCGGCGACCACGCCGCCGTCGCGCACGAATGTGGCCGGCTCGGAGGCGATCGCGGCGGACAGGAGCTCCACCACGTCCCGGTGCTCATCGATACCGCCGCGGAGCTGCTGCACGAGTGGTGAATCGATCGCCGCAAGCGTCACGCGCAACTCGGGCAACATTGCGAGCGAGGTGCGCAGTTGTGTCAGGTCGCGCGGCCGTGCCGACCGCAGCGCGACTCGCGAGAGGATGCGTTCGATATCGCCAATGCCGTGCAGGTGCTCGCGCAGTCCTTCGAAGCGACGGCCGTCGCTGAGTGCACCGAGCGCCTGGTACCTGGAACGCAAGACCGATTGGTCCGTCAAGGGTCGATTGAGCCAGCGGCGCAGCTCGCGCGAGCCCATGGCGGTGACGCACTTGTCGATGAGCGCGAAGACGGTCGCGTCTTCCTTTCCCGAGAGACTCACATCCAACTCGAGATTCCGGCGCGTCGAGGCATCGATGATCAGAGCGTCGCTGCGCTCCTCGACGTGCAGGCTGCGAATGTGCGGTACCGCGGCCTTCTGGGTGTCGCGGACATACTGCAGGAGCGCACCGGCCGCGCAGATCGCCAGGGGCAACTCGTCGGCTCCAAAGCCTTTGAGGTCGAGGGTGCCCATCTGGTCCGTCAACAGGCGCGAGGCGCTCGCCAACTCGAAATACCATGGCGGCCGGGTTCGGATCGACGTGCCCGTGCGGCCGAGCGTCTCGCTTCCCGAGCCGTCGGGGACCAACAATTCGGCGGGTTTCAGTCGCTCGAGCTCGGCCGCGAGCGCGAGCCGGCCTTCTGCCTGCGATACGGTGAAGCGGCCGGCCGCCAGGTCCAGCCACGCCAGGCCGAATCGCTCGCCATCGCGCGCGAGTGCGGCGACCAGCGTTTCCTGGCGCTCCTCCAACAGCGCCTCATCGGTCACGGTGCCGGGGGTGATGACGCGCACCACCTGCCGCTCTACCGGTCCCTTGGATTTGGCGGGGTCACCGAGCTGCTCGCAGAGCGCGACACTCTCGCCTTTGCGTACGAGCTTCGCCAGATATCCTTCGACGGCGTGAAAGGGGACGCCGGCCATCGGGATCGGCGCGCCGGCGGACTGCCCCCGGGCCGTCAGGGTGATATCGAGCAAGGCGGCCGCACGGCGCGCGTCCTCGAAGAACAGCTCGTAGAAGTCCCCCATCCGATAAAAGAGGAGGATGTCCGGGTACTGGCCTTTGATGCGCAGGTACTGCGTCATCATGGGCGTGTGCTGCGCCAGGGCGTTGTCGTTCATGGCGGCGAAGGCTACAACAAGAGGGCGGGGCGCTGCAGGGTGTTGTAGCCTTACCTTTATGACTACCGATCAAGCGCTCTTCGCGCTGGCCGAGCGGGTGGGCGGGAAATTACGGAATGCCGGACGCCGTTTCGCGACGGCTGAGTCGTGCACTGGCGGGTGGGTGGCGAAGGTCTGCACCGACGTTGCGGGTAGCTCGCATTGGTTCGAGTGCGGGTTCGTCACGTATTCCAACGCGGCGAAGGTGCGGGATATTGGCGTCTCCGATCTCACGCTCGCGAATCATGGGGCCGTGAGCGAGGCTACCGTGCGGGAGATGGCGGCGGGCGCGTTGCAAGTTTCCGGGGCGGACGTCGCGGTGGCGATCAGTGGGATAGCGGGGCCGGATGGCGGAACGCCGGCGAAGCCGGTGGGGACGGTCTGGTTTGGGCTTTCGGCACGGCGTGGGGCGGACGTTCTCGTGACTTCGGAAATGCAGCTCTTTGGAGGAGGCCGCGAGCTCATACGACGCCGCTCAGTGGAGCGCGCGTTGCTCATGGTGCTCGCGATCGAGTGGAGCGCGCGGGCCTAACGGCGAAATTCGCGCCGCAAATCAGCCGCGACGCGGGAAAACACCTCAGTCCAGTCGCCTGCTGCTTTTTGCTGATATAGCTTTACGCTTGGATACCAGGGAGTGTCGTTGCGACCGAGGATCCAGCGCCAGTCCGGAGTGTAGGCTAACAATAGCCAGGTCGGCAGGCCCAGGGCGCCGCTGAGATGCGCCACACTGGTGTCGACGGTGACCACGATATCCATGCATTCGCACAACGCCGCTGTGTCAGTAAAGTCCAGTAGATCATCGGCATACGATAAAATTGCTGGATTCGAATCAAGCGCTGCCTGGTCGGCTTCGCGCACGTCTTTCTGTAGACAAAAGTATTGCAACCCGGATGGTAGGTGCGTGATCCAGTCGGCGAGCCGGATGCTGCGACGGTGGTCGATCGCGTTATTCGGATTGCCACTCCACACCAAGCCGATGCGTGGGCGGCTACGCATGCCGAGTCGATTGCTCCACAGTGCAACTTTGGCTGCATCGCTGGCAAGATATTTCCGGTGGGCGGGAATGGTGTCGACTGTTGTGTTGAATGCCAGCGGCAGACTCATCAAGGGGCATTGATAGTCGAACGGAGGCAAAGGGCTCCCCTTGGCGATCAATTGGGAAACACCCGCCAAGCTGGTGAGCGCACCGGCCAGCGGCGGCTGCACTTCGAGGATCACAGTCGCACCCAGCTCGGCGCACAAGGTTGCATAACGGCAAAACTGCACGGTGTCACCCAGGCCCTGCTCGCTGTAAAGAAACAGGCGCTTGCCGGCGATCGATTCTTTGCCGTGCCAGAGCGGCTCAGCGAAATTCCTTGGTGCCCCTATGGAGAGCCGCTGCGCATTTTCCCAGCGCCACTCGAAGGCCGGCCACCCTTTCTTGAAGTCACCTTGGAACAATAAGACCATGGATCGATTGAATTGTGCAGCCGCGAACTGCGGGTTGATCTCAATGGCCCGGTCGTAGCTAGCCAGTGCCTCATCCCAGCGGTGCCGGTCCTGCAATACCAATGCCCGATTGTAATGCGCGAAAGCGTCACTGGGCTCGAGTCCGAGCGCCGCGTCGAGACTCGACAAGGCGGCGTCCAGTGAGCCAAGGGTGTGTAATACGACGCCGCGATTGCAGTACGCAAAAGCGTAGTCGGGCTTGCGCTCGATGGCCTGGTCGTAGCTTGTCAACGCCGCCTCCAGGTGGCCGATATCCCTGAGTGCGTTGGCGCGCTTGTAGTAAGGCTCGGCGCGGGCGGGGTCCAGTTCGATGGCCTGATCATATAGCGGTAGCGCACGCTCGAAGTCTTTCGCCGTGGCTGCGCGCAGCGCCTCGGCGTAGACCACATCGAATTGCTCCGGCGCGGGGACACTCGCCGCTGCCTCTTTGGAGTCCGGCGTGGGCAACGTCGTTTTGCCTTTGAAAAACCGGTCAAAGAGGGATGACATCCCTTCAGTGTAACAAACCGGGGCGTGTGGAAGACCTAGCCCCCGCTCGAGGTAGATCGGGGAACCAGGGGGCCGACTTCCTGGTTCGTCCCAGGCCGGGGCGCGACACTCGTATAAAGCGGATTGTCCTAGAGTTAAAGTGCGCATACTTCGTAACATGACGGTGGTGTTAACCACGAACCGTCTCTAGACGGCTGATGTTGCACTCTTTTGGGGAGAATCCGGTGCCGAGACTCGTCAGTGTCAGCATGGTGGCCGCGTGGCTCATACTTTTATCTATAGCGGGATGCGGCGGCTCCGGTAGCGGTCAATCAGCTCCTCCGCCGCCCGAAGTCAGCGTCGCGCAGGTTCTGCAGAAACGCGTCACGGACTGGGATGAGTTCACCGGCCGCCTGCAAGCCATCCAGACCGTGGAGATCCGGCCGCGAGTGTCCGGTTATATCGACCTGGTCGCCTTCACCGAAGGCAAGGTCGTCAAGCGTGGCGACCTGTTGTTCGTCATCGATCCGCGCCCCTACAAGGCCGACCGCGATCGTGCCGCAGCGGATCTGAAGCGCTTCCACACTACGCTCGACCTCGCCCGGATCGAGCAGAAGCGGGTGCAGCACCTGAAAGAGAGTGGCGCGGTCTCCCAGGAAGAAGTGGACGAGCGCGACAGCACGGTAGCCCAGGCGGAATCCAACGTCGCGGGAGCCGAGGCGGCGCTCGAGTCCGCGGATCTCAATATGGGCTTTACGAAAGTCACCAGCCCGATCGACGGACGTGTCAGCCGCGCGGAGGTGACCAAAGGCAACCTCGTCACTGGCGGGAACAACGGTGGAACGTTCCTCACCTCGGTCGTCTCGCTCGACCCCATCTATGTCTATTTCGAGGGCGATGAGGCGACCTATCTGCGCTACATCCAACTGGCCCGGGCCGGTGAGCGGCCCAGCTCGCGGGACGCGCCCAACCCCGTGCGCATCGGATTGGCGAATGAGGCGGGCTTCCCTCACGAGGGCAAGATGGATTTTGTCGACAACCAGGTGAACTCGCAGACCGGCACCATTCGTGCCCGCGCGGTCCTGGATAATAAGGACGGACTGTACATCCCCGGCTTGTTCGCCCGGGTGCAGTTGCTGGGTAGCAGTGAGTACACCGCCGTTCTGATCGACGACCGCGCCGTCAACACGGACCAGAGTCAGAAATATGTTTTCCTGCTCGGCGCCGACAACAAGATCGAGTATCGGAAGGTGAAGCTCGGGCGCGTGATCGACGGTCTGCGCATCGTGCGTGAGGGCCTGAAGCCCGATGACGTGATCGTGGTGAACGGCGCGCAGCGTGTGCATCCTGGCATCGTCGTGTCACCGCAGAAGGTCACGATGCAGGGCGACGCCACAGTGGCGGCCGACGACCAGAAGCCGGCGGCCCCCGAGAAGGGGAAGTGACCCCATGAACATTTCTTCCGTGTTCATCGAGCGGCCGATTTTCGCCGCGGTGCTGGCGATCCTGATCTCCGTGGCCGGTTTGTTGGCCATACCGTCGCTGCCCATCAGCGAGTATCCCGAGATCGTTCCGCCGACCGTCGTCGTGAGCGGGACCTATCCCGGCGCCTCGCCAAAGACGATCGCCGAGACGGTCATCACGCCTCTGGAGCAACAAATCAACGGTGTCGAGAACGCCATCTACACCAACTCGGTG
>DATBCZ010000387.1:0-5310 GCA_036270175.1 Steroidobacteraceae bacterium
CTCGAAATTCCGGACGCGAGCGGGCGCTGGTCACCAATGTGGATCAAGGCGGTGAACCTCGGCGCGGCCCTTCCCGGGAAGTACCCGTCGGAATTTCCGCCCAACGACAGCACGTACGAGAAGTGGATCGGCCTCCTCGCGGACATGGGCGCAAACGCGGTTCGGGTCTACACAATTCATCCGCCCTATTTTTATGCCGCCCTCAGAAACTGGAACCTCAAGCACCCCACTCGACGGATCTGGCTGATTCACGGGGTATGGACAGAGCTTCCGCCCGGGAAGAAGCAGCAGAAGTACGACGATCCCAAGTGGCTGGCACAGTTTCACGGAGAGATGCAGCACGTGGTCTCCCTCATTCACGGCAATGCTTCCATTGCGCCGGCGCCTGGGCACGCCAGCGGTGCCTATCGCGCTGACGTCTCGCAGTGGACGCTCGGTTACATAATCGGCCGGGAGTGGGAGCCCTATTCGGTGGTCGCCTACAACGCGTCGCGACCGACTCGAACGAGCTTCGCTGGAAAGTATCTGACACTCGCCGGTGGAAATCCTCTCGAGGCGTGGCTCGCCGAACAGTGCGAGTATCTCGTGGCGTTCGAGATGGATCAGTACAATGCCCAGCGCCCCATCGCGTACACGAACTGGCCGACCCTCGACCCGCTGACCCATCCCACCGAAACGTCCATGCCGCAGGAGATCGCGCTCCTGCACGCGCGTGGGGAAAAAATCGTCGAGGTGTCCAAAGAGTACGACAACGACGCGGTCGGCCTGGACGCGGTGAAGATGCACGCGACCGCGGCGTACCCGGCCGGAGTTTTTGCGTCGTACCACGCCTATCCCTACTATCCCGATTTTCTGAGGGTCGATCCCGGCTACTCAAAGGCCCGCTCGCCGGAAGGCCCGAGCAATTACTTCGGCTACCTGCGCGAGCTGGTGACGCATCACGGCGACATGCCGGTAGTGATCAGCGAGTACGGAGTGCCGTCATCGCGCGGCATCGGCCATTTCCAGCCGCAGGGATGGACGCACGGCGGACTCACCGAAGAACAGCAGGCCGCTGCGGACGCGCGCCTGACGCGAGATATCTACGCGTCCGGAGCTGCGGGCGCCGGCCTGTTCTCGCTCATCGACGAATGGTTCAAGAAAAACTGGATCGTCATCGACTTCGAGGTCCCGGCGGACCGCAAGCGCCTTTGGCTCAATCCGCTCGACGCCGAGGAGAATTACGGGGTGGTTGCGATGCGAGCCGGAGCGAAAGGCTCGAGCATCGCCATCGATGGCGACACCGCCGATTGGCGCGGCCGCCCAGTCCTGTATTCCGGCCGGCCCGCGTCCGTGCCGGCGTCGCTTCAGCTCAAATCATTTCGAGTGGCGCAGGATGAGGCGTACGTCTATCTGCGTCTCGATGTCGGACGAATCGATTGGGCACATGCTCACTACCAGATCGGAATCGATACCTACCGGCGCAACCTGGGCGACACTCGGCTTCCGAATACGGGCTCGCGCGCTCCTGCAGGACTCGAATTTGTGCTAGACATCGGTGGACCGGGCGCAACCCAATTGCTCGTCGATCACCCATACAATCCATACCGGGCTGTTCTGATTCCGGGGAGCAAGCCACCAGCGATTCAGTATGTGTACGCCCATCCGTTGCGAACTGTCGCCAACGATGCGGCGCAGTGGGATTCCGTCGTGGTCGTCCCGAATCGGCGTCGAATCGGCCGCAACGGACAGATCTATCCGGCGATCAGCTACAACCGCAACCGGCTCCTTTACTCAGCACAATCCCAGAGCTCGCTCACCGACTGGTTCGCAGATCCGGCGAGCGGTGTCATCGAACTGCGCCTGCCGTGGGGGATGCTTCAGGTAGTGGATCCGTCGACGCGCAGCGTGGTCAACGGGACCACGGCTCTGGGCGAAGCAATTGGCGCTCCGACCGATGGCTTTCGCTTCTTTGTGGAGAGCTATGATCCCGCGAAGCCGCAGGGGGGTGCGGATCATCTGCCGCGGGCGGCGTCTTCGGGATTTGCGGATCCGCCCACCTGGACGTGGCCGACCTGGGAAACTCCACAATGGCACTCAGAGATAAAGCCTTTGTTCGCCGCGATGCAGCGGACATTCGCGGCAATTCCCGATCGGCCGGCCGCGCGCTAAAACCAGCCGCGCGACTCAAATCCCCGCAGGCTACAGCCCGACGCGCGCACGCAAGGCGAAGGAATACATCCTGTACTCGCTTCCGCCTGTCTGGCCGGGAGCGGCAACGTTTGCGTAACCGCCCAGCAAACTGATCTCGTGGGAAGGATCGAACCTGTATCCCGCAGACATGGCAGCGCGCTCAGCGAGGCGGGATCCGGCGCTGGAGCCGAAGAATTCAATGCTCTGTCTGCCGAGGCCGACGTCTGCGTCTGCGTTCCAACCCAGCTGGCCACCAACGCGACCGCGGCCGCTCACTTCGGCCAACGTATATCTCCGCGGCGCGAAATATCCGTCTGTAGAAGTGGTGTCATAGCCGAACTGACGCCCGCCGACAGCAATGCTCCACTGCCGATTGTAGGCCCAGCGAAGTGTCGACGAGAAGGCATTGCGCGAGTTGTCGCGCGATCCGCCCGTCAAACGTGCGCGGCTGGCCGCACCGCTCAAGGACAGGCGAGCAGGCAAGGCAAGCTCAGCTTCGCCTGAAAACTCTGAGCTCTGTACGCCGTTTGCGATAAGTAGCGCTGTCTCGTCGAAGGGAGCGCGTGAAGCGCCTACGCCCAACTTGAGGGCACGACCGAGGTGTCCCGACACTTCCAGCCCACCGCTGGCAACCGTAGCGGGCTTGACCGGCGAAACAATGAGCGTCGACGAGTGATTCACAAAACCGGCGTCGGCCCGGACCTGCCACGCGCCAGGCTGCCAGCGCGCGAAGAGATCCACGCCATCCACCCGGGAGTCGATTGCCGCGAAGTTCGCGCGGCGTCCAGTGTACCTCCCGCCCAGAGTTGTATTCCACCAGGTGGGTTTCGAGTAATCGACGAGCACGGTCGTCGCCCGATTGTGGTCGCTGTCGTTGGTGCCCAACGCCGTTATCGTGGCGCTCGGCCTCAGGTCAGCTTGCACCCAACGCATGAGAGAGCGCGCGTCGCCGTAGGACGGATTCGCCTGCAATGCGAGCTCGAGCGCTGTCTCGGCGTCTGATGGCCGCCCCTGCCAGCTCAGAATCTGTGCAAGGCCTGTCAGAGCTTCGGCATCATTCGGACGGATCTCCAGGACTTGTCGCCAGGCAAGCTCACTGCGGTGCAGATCGCCACGCCACGCGATCACGCGAGCCAATCCTTTCTGCGCATTCGCGTCGCCCGTTCGCGCCAGCTGGGCGTACATCGTTTCCGCTTCTTCCAGCTGTCCGTTCCAGGAGAGGGCGCGCGCGTATTCGAGCGTTGCGTCTCGGTCAGCTGGATGATCCGCCACCCAACGCTTATAGGTGCCGAGGGCTTCGGGCATCCGTCCCGCCCATGCAAGCGTCTGAGCCCGGCCGAGTACAGCATCACGATAGCTCTTGTTCTGGGCGATCAGGGAATCGTAGATCGCCAACGACGATGTGTAGTGTCCACCCCACGCCAACGCGCGAGCGAGCGAGACACGGCCCTCGGCGTAGTCAGGGTTGAGCGCGACGTAGCGTCGAAACAGTCTGACACCCTCGTCAAGCTGGTTGTCCCACGAGCGAAGGGTAGCGAGTCGAAAGAGTGCGATCGAAGCCGACGAGTCGCGGGCAACCGCATTCTCGTAGAGCGTGGTGGCAAGCGCATAAGCTCCAGCCTGCCATGCGCTGTCCGCGCGCGTGAGGAGCGCTTTCTGGCTTGCTGGGTCGGCTGCCTGATTCGCCGGTGCGGAGGCAACACCCGTTGAGATGGTGGTGCGTCCGGTCGCGGTCGCGCATGCCGCCAGTGTGGCGAGTGCGGCGAACGTCAGCGACGGTCGGCAGAAATCGAGAAGTCGGGGCATAGCTACCTGTGGTGTGAATGGAGTCGGGAGGGCAGATACCGGAAATCCGGTGCTGCCCGTCCTATGAAGGACGACGCGACACACCATCAATAACGCCCCAATTCACCCCGCTAGAGCACGCTCCAGAAGTCGCGCCCGATATCGACCGAGAAGGTCCACCTGCCGCCCCGGAGACCGCGGGCGACGTCGAGCCGGATCACATCGAAGACCGTGAGCGCCCCAAGCCCAAGGGCCGGATACCATCCTTGCCGGGCCGTCTTGAAGGCGGCGGAACGGTCGATCCAGACCGCCGTGGCAAAAGGGGCCAAAGTGACTGTGCCGGGTGCCGTTCCATACCGGCCGAGAGGGATCGGAATGAATGGAGCGAGAAACCGCCATTCCACCCTCTGGCTGACCCCCGCGCGGCCGACGAATTCGTGGAAATCGTAGCCGGGCCCGCTGGTTGGACCACCGAGGAAAACAAGATGCTGGGCAGGAATGGAGTCGTGTCCCAAGACGCCGGCAGCGATCGTGTGCAGCAACAGCCGATTCGATCCGAATGGCTTCTCGATATCGACCAGGACCGATGGGCGGACCAGCTTCGCCTCGATCGCAGCCGGACGGACAACGTGGACCCCCGTGAGCGCAAAGTGGGCACCCAGCTCAAAGCCGGCGAAAGACAGCGAGGTCGGCCGGTCCAGCCCGAGCGTCGCCCGCACTTCCCGGAGCGCAAGAGCGGGAATGGTTGGCTCGAACGTCCCTGACGCCGGCTCCGCATGAACCAGCAGCGGGTCGTGACGCTCATACGCGGCTTCGAGCGATGGCCGCCACCCAAACCGGGCCAGCGACCACGCAAGCGATACCTCGCGCGCGTCGTAAGTGTCGGTGTAGTCGCTCCCGAACTCCTGCGCTGCGATGCTGTTGCGGACGAGCGAAACCTCCTGGTCGTCGGTCACGTCGCGATACTGGCGCTCGGCGGCGAGGATCAACGACGAGCCAGCTCCCGTCCGATATTCGAGGGCGCCCCTTCCCTTGACCTCCTTGTCGCTGAATCCATAGCGCCCGGAAGCAGCGACCGCGAAGCCGCTCCCAACTCGCTGCAGAATGCCGGTCCCCAGCGCGAGACCCTCTACCCGATTGAACCGAATCATGTCGGACACATGCCGCGCGGAGAGGGCAAGGTTGCGGCTGCGGGCCAGCGCCTGGCCTCGGACCAGGGCGCGAGCTTCTTCCTGCACTTTCTTGACGTCCTCGTCGGTGACGGCCCGCACATCAGGAGGCAGTGAGTCGAGCACGCCACCGGTAAACGGGAACGGCCTGAGCGCTCGATCCGCGGGCGGGGCCATCACGATC
>DATBCZ010000388.1:0-2281 GCA_036270175.1 Steroidobacteraceae bacterium
CACGAGGAGATCGGGCTCGAGGCGCGGTTCATATCCGTGGTGGGCTATCTCGCCGATCACATTCTATTGAGTGGCTTTCGGGTGACACCGGTAGTCGCGTTCGTGCAGCCGGGCTTCGAGCTGTTGCTGGACTCACAGGAAGTGAGCGACACGTTCGAAGTGCCCTTGAGCTACGTGTTTGAACCCGGAAATCATCGCTCGCGACGGCGCAAGCTCGGCGGAACCGGCGAGCACGAGATGTGGGACATTGAATACCAGGGGCGCAACATCTGGGGAGCGACCGCGGGCATGCTGTTGAATCTGTACCGGCTGTGTGTGGCTGAGGATCCTGCGACCGTTGCCGAGCTGGCGGGCCTGAGAGATGAACAATAACGATGAATGATCCGATGACCGCACTGTTGGAGTTGATGCGACGTCTGCGCGATCCCAACGGCGGTTGCCCGTGGGATCGTGAGCAGACTTTCAAAACCATCGCTCCCTACACGATCGAAGAAGCGTACGAAGTGGCTGATGCCATCGATCGCAACGATCCGCAGCAGTTGCGCGACGAGCTCGGCGACCTGTTGTTTCAAATTGTATTTCACTCGAGAATGGCCGAGGAAGCCGGCCTGTTCGATTTCTCGGGCGTTGCCACTTCGATTCACGATAAGCTGGTACGACGCCATCCCCACGTGTTTGGCGACGCTCCGCGGGAAGGCATCGAGGCACAGAGCCGCAATTGGGAAGAGTTGAAAGCACGCGAGCGGGCCTCTGCCGCACAGCGCCAGAAATCACCGGACACGAGTGCATTGGCGGATGTCTCCAAGGCACTGCCGGCGCTCGCGCGGGCGGCCAAACTGGGACGGCGGGCGGCCCGTGTTGGATTTGATTGGCAGGAGCCGCGCCAGGTCCGGGACAAGGTGCTCGAGGAGCTGGGCGAGGTCGATGAGGCCCTGGCTGCCGATGAGCCGGAGCGCGTAACTGAGGAGCTGGGAGACCTGCTGTTCGCCATTGCCAATTGGACGCTACACCTGAAAGTCGATCCGGAAGAGGCCCTGCGGGCGGCGAACGCAAAGTTCGAGCGCCGCTTTCGCCACATGGAATCCCTGGCCGCTGCCGCCGGCACCCCCCTCGGGTCGCTGTCGCCGGCCGCCTGGGAGGAGCTCTGGCAGAGGGCCAAGAAAGCCTGACCGGCCAGCGGTTCAGTCCGCATTCACCGCTGCCCAGGTAGCGTTCACATGAAGATGCGCTCCTCACTACTCGCCTGGGTGCTTGCGGTTCCCGCAGCACTAGCCTTTGTGGCGCCCGTGGCACCTGCGACGGAGGACCAGCGGCCCATGACCTTTGCGGCTGCGAGCGTATCTATGGAGCAGGCGGTCAAAATGGCGGAGCAACGGTTCAAGGCCAAGGTGGTCCGTGCCGAGACTCAGCAAAACGAGGGCCGCACTGTCTACGTTCTGCGAATGCTCAATGAATCCGGCCGTGTCTGGACCGTCCGCGTGGACGCCTCCAACGGCTCGGTGTTATAGGGGACAATAGCAGCATGCGTGTTCTCATCGTCGAAGATGAAGTGGCCCTGCGCGACTCCCTCAAGGAAAAGCTCGCCGGAGCGGGTTTCACAGTGGATGTGGCCAGCGATGGCGAGGAGGGGATGTTCGCCGCACTCGAGTTTCCGCTCGATGTGGCCATCGTCGATCTCGGCTTACCGAAGGTCTCCGGCCTGGAAGTGATCCGCCGGGTGCGCGAGCAGCGCAAGAGCTATCCCATCCTGATTCTCACGGCTCGCGATCGCTGGCAGGACAAAGTCGAAGGGCTGCAGGCCGGCGCCGACGACTACGTCGCCAAGCCGTTCCACTTCGAGGAAGTGTTGGCACGGGTGCAGGCGCTGCTGCGCCGGTCGGGCGGCTGGGCGAGCCCCGAGCTGGCCTGCGGTGCGGTGTCCCTCGACACCCGCGCCCAGACGGTGAAGGTCAATGGCGCTCCGGTTGAGCTCACCACGTTTGAATACCGCATCCTCGAGCATCTGATGCTGCGCGCCGGCGAGGTCATCTCCAAAACCGAGCTGACCGAACGCCTCTACGATGAAGAGTCTGAGCGGGACAGCAACGTGATCGAAGTGCTGGTCGGACGGCTGCGCCGCAAGCTAGACCCGCAGGACAGTGTCAAACCCATTGAAACGCTGCGTGGGCGTGGTTACCGCTTCGCGCTTGCACGTTCATCAACGGCGTGACGCGAGGGACGCCGATTCGGCGCTGCTCGCCTGTATGATGGCGACTATGGCCCCGACAGGCGTCTGACCTTT
>DATBCZ010000389.1:0-3022 GCA_036270175.1 Steroidobacteraceae bacterium
TCGTCGACGCGTGCTTGCGGCTCGGATACACCACGGTGGCCATCACTACCCTGACATTTTTGGGCATGGGACTGCAGCCGCCGGATCCGGACTGGGGCCTGATGATCAAGGAAGCGGCCAACGCGGCACTGCTGTGGAAATTCTCTTACATGCTGATCGTGCCGGCGCTGGCCGTGTCGAGCCTGATCCTGGGCTTCAACCTCATCGCCGACGGCGTGCGTGAGCTCGGCGAGGAGAACGCATGAAGTCTCCAAACCGGGCAGTAACCCAAGCCAGCGCCGGCACGCCCATCCTGGAGTGCCGGAATCTCTCGATCTCCTACTCGAGCCGCAGCGGTGACGTGCCCGCTGTAGTCGATTTCAACCTCAATTTGCTGGCTGGCGAGGCGCACGGGCTGGTAGGCGAATCAGGCTGTGGCAAGTCCACAGTCGCGCTCGCCATCATGCGCCACCTCGGTCCTGCCGGTCGCGTGGTGAGGGGACAGATCCTCTTCCAAGGGCGCGACATACTCGCCATGGGCGCGGAAGAGTTGCGTCGGATTCGGGGCGCGGCGATCGCCATGATCTACCAGGAGCCGATGGCATCGCTCAATCCCTCGATGACCCTCGGCGAGCAGCTCATCGAAGTACCGATGTATCACGATGGCGCGAGCAGGCGCGATGCGGCCGACCGGGCGCGCGCCATGTTGGCGCGCGTACAACTCGCCGATACCGATCGCATGATGCGCTCTTACCCGCATCAGATCTCCGGTGGCCAACAGCAGCGCATCGTCATTGCCATGGCGCTGTTATCTAATCCCCAATTGTTACTGCTCGATGAGCCGACGACTGCGCTCGATGTCACCGTCGAGGCGGGCATAGTGGATCTGATCCGCAGCATTTCCGAGGAGTTCGGCACGTCGATGCTGTACATCTCGCACAATCTCGGCTTGGTGCGCGAGACGTGCAACCGGATCACGGTGATGTATTCGGGACAAGCTGTCGAAGTCGGCCCGATTCAGAGTGTGTTCGGTGGTATGCGGCACCCCTACACCAGGGGGTTATTCGCCGCGATTCCCACGATCGGCGCCGACAAGACGTCCCGACCGCTGGTTGCGATTCCAGGACAGCTTCCGCCGCCGTTAGATCGCCCGAAGGGCTGTATGTTCGGGCCGAGATGCGCCTGGTTCGTGGCCGACCGCTGTGACTCAGGACCGATTGAGCTGGCCGTCGTGAGCCGTGCCTCCGGACGGGACGGGGCCTCGGCGTCGACCGGAACCTCGGCGCTGAACGGGACCTCGGCATCGAACGGGACCGCGGCGTTGACCGGGACCGCGGTGCATTCAACGCGCTGCGTACGCGTCGATGAGATCGACTGGGATACGTCGCCCGCCGCAAGCACCGGAAGGTCTGCCACCACGCAGGGCGACGTGCTGCTCAAAGTCAACGATCTGACCAAGCGTTATCGACATGTTTTGGCCAACGACGGTCTGACTTTCGAGGTCCGTCGTGGCGAGACCGTTGCTATCGTGGGTGAGTCCGGGTGTGGAAAGTCGACTTTCGCGCGCATCCTCACCGGCCTCGCCGAGGCGACATCGGGCTCGATCAGGATGGAGGGCCTCGAACTCACCCACTTACCAGTGAGCCGCAGAACCCGCGATACCATCCGGTCGCTGCAGATGGTCTTTCAGAACCCCTTCGATACGCTCAATCCCGCTCACACCGTCGGCTCGCAGATCGCGCGTGTCATCCGCAAGTTTGGCGTGGAGCGCGATGAATCGCGAATCCGACAGCGTGTGCTCGAGCTCCTCGACCTGGTGAAGTTGCCCCGCGAGTTTGCCGAACGCCGCCCGCGGCAACTGTCGGGAGGACAGAAACAACGCGTCGGCCTGGCGCGCGCCTTTGCCGGGAATCCGACTATGGTGGTGGCGGACGAGCCGCTGTCCGCGCTCGACGTGTCGGTGCAGGCCGCGGTCACCAATCTGCTTCTCGACATTCAGCGGCAACGGAGCACCACGCTGTTGTTCATCAGTCACGATCTTTCGCTAGTCCACTACCTGTCGGACCGCGTCGTCGTGATGTATCTCGGTCAGATCATGGAGCAGGGCCGAACGGAGGAGGTGTTCGCGCCTCCCTATCATCCCTACACCGAAGCGCTCCTGGCCGCGGTGCCAGTGCCCGATCAGCAGTTTGCGAAGCGCAAAGTGGTGTTGTCCGGAGAGATTCCGTCGGCGTCGAATCCGCCGGTCGGCTGCCGTTTCTCCACCCGCTGCGCCTACCGGATTCCCGGGACGTGCGACGTAGTGCCGCCGGTCGTGCAGGAATTCGCGCCCCAGCACCGTATCGCCTGCCACCTGCCGCGTTCGCAGTTGCAGGCGATGCAACCTGTATTTGGCATCCGCGCTCCCGATGCTTCCACTGCACTGAATGGCGGGAAGACAATCTCATGACTCAATTTCTCACACTGGCTGTCTGCCAGACCGGTCCCGTGCAACGTGACGCCTCTCGAGCTGCGACCGTCGGCCGGCTGGTGGGTCTGTTGGAACGGGCCGCTGCCGCGGGGGCCGAGCTCGCCGTGTTTCCGGAAATGGCATTGACGACATTCTTCCCCCGCTGGGCACTCGAAGACCCCCAGGAAATCGATGCGTTCTACGAAACGCAACTGCCGGGGCCGCTGACACAACCGCTGTTCGACGCGGCCCGCCGGCTGGGCATAGGGTTTGCCCTGGGCTATGCGGAGCTCAGCGAGGAGGGCGGTCGCCGCCGGCGCTTCAACAGCATGGCCCTGGTCGGATCGGACGGAGCTTTGATCGGCCGCTATCGCAAGATACACATTCCAGGCTCCGCGGACGCGGAGGCGGGTGTCACCACCCACCTGGAGCGCCGCTATTTCGAGCCCGGAAACCTGGGATTCCCGGTGTTTCCCTATCGGGGTGTACGGATCGGCCTGAGTCTCTGCAACGACCGTCGCTGGCCGGAAACCTATCGAATGCTGTGTCTGAACGGTGCACAGGTCGTCGTGTTGGGATACAACACTCCGGTGG
>DATBCZ010000390.1:0-15650 GCA_036270175.1 Steroidobacteraceae bacterium
ATTTCCACTATGGTATTCATGGGTGCGCCTCTCAGACTTCGGCGCCCGACGGCGGCGGCCCGGAGAAGACGCCGTCGTAGATTTCGGCAAGAGGGACTGATAGGCCGACTGAACGAAACTCCGCCGTGGCCCGCGCGCCCATGACGACGTCTGGCTGCCAGTGTTCGGCACGGCGGTGAATGGTGAGCTCGGGACGTTTTTGCGAGGCGATCACGTATTCATCCAGAGACGCGACGCGGCGGTAGTTGGCGGCTTTTTCGCGCCGGTCCAGGTGCTGGGTCGAAGGAGCAAGCACTTCCACGACCAACTTGGGATTCGGCACCCATCTCTTGTCCCAGACACTTCGGTCACAGGACACATAGACGTCCGGGTGATAGACAATCTCGTCATTGCCCAGAGTCAGGTTCACCGAGCCACCGGTGCAGAACGGCTGGCACGGGCCGCCTCGCAGGTGAGAGTCGAGAGCGCGATGGATATTCTGAGTAATGAGACAATGGGCGACACTCGGGCCGCTCATGTCACGGATGATGCCGTTGATGTACTCGTACATGGTAAAGCTGCGCTCCTGGAAATCCAGGAACTCCTCGCGCGTCATGTATCCCGGAAGAGGCGCCGCGTAGGCCGCCTGGGGCTCTTCAACCCGGTCCACACCAAAAACCCGCTCACCGAGGCGCTCGAGCCATGCGATGACTTCTTTACGCTCGGCGTCGGTGAGTCGGCCCAGCGCACGGCGAATATCTGCAAATTTATTCATGACGGCATTCCCAGGACACTGTGGAGAACTGCGCACAGTGTAGGGAGGACGCGCCGCAACAACCCAGAGCAAAAGACTCTGTATTTAGCTAGAAACTCGCAGTTATTTGTTGTGTTACGACGCTGGAATCAGCGTCCGTAAGGACATCAGCGCGCAACACTCGCTCACGGCGCCGGGGGCCAACGTCTACATACCACGTCCGGCGTGGCGTCGGACCCGCCGCGCGGGCCCCGCCCTACCGCACTACCCTACGCCGCCGCGGCAGTCTCCTGCCGCGCGTTATCTCCCCCGAGCGCTTGCAAGAGGTCATCGAGCATCTTCGCCAACTCACCCGCCATGACCGTGAAGTCAATATCGAACTGCTCGTCCTTGTCGACCTCGCCCCCGTCCGCCGTATCCTTTGTCATCTCCAGGAATTCGACGCGCTTTATCTGCAGTTTCTCGGTCAATACGAACGAAACGCGGCCGTTCCACGTCAACCCCATCCGCGTCGGGTACTTGCCGCTGGCGAGATGGCCTTTGATTTCTTTGCCGTCGAGCGCGTGGCGAACGTAGCGCACGGTGGCCTTGTTGGGATCGGCGGTCTGCAGCTCGAGATCCTGGTCGATGCCGAACGCGCCGGGCGCATCTCCGTGCGTCAACCACGCGGCCATCGATGTATGAGGAGTGCGCTGCGTCTCCACGAATTGCACGGCAAAACTGCCGAGCAGATCGCGCAAGGCTTCCACCAGCTCTTCAGCTTTATTGGCGCTGCCGGCATCGACCACAAACCAACCGTTGATCGGGTCGATCCAAGCGCGGGTCATGCGGCGTCGCGACAACGCCCGAGCGCGCAGCTCCTCGGTGACGCGCATCTTCAGATCGCGCATCTGCCGTCGGCCGACAGGAAAGCCCTGGCTATCCGCCAGCGTTACCGCGCGCCTCTCGGCCTCTTGTCGAATGATCGACCCCGGCAGGAGCTTCTGATCCACACCCAGCGCGATCAGGTGCTGCCCGTTCACAGTGTGCAGCATGCGGCCCGTGCTCGACGGCGCCACCCAGCCGCGACTGACCATCTCCAGCGGGCTACAAGGCTGCAGCGTGCGCTGGGCGAGCTTTTCTTCGAGCTCGGCGGCGGAGAGTTTCCAGTCCGCGGGCAATCGGTACAGGGTGAGATTTTTGAACCACATCGAGGGGGGCCCCCGCGGAAAAAGTCGCGAAGTATATCGCCCTGAAGCGGGCGCGGCGCGCGAAATTCCGCGGGGTCGAATTGCGTCTTCGAGCGTGCGTCGTCGCTCGAGTCAGTCGACGGTCTGGGTCATCAACCGCTCGATGGCCGAGAGGTCCGGGCCCTCGTCGCCGATGTCTCCTACCACCCTGCCTGAGGGCAGACGAACCCAGAGTCGCTTGCCATCCTTGCGGATGACCTTGACCACGGTTCCGGTATCGGCCGCTCGATCATGCGCCGGATCGAACTCATGAACCTCGCCGGTGCACTCGTCGAGTATGAACGACGGCACGTGGTAAAAAAACGCCGAAACAAGGTCCTGGGGCGAGAAGTACTGCGAGAAGTATTCATCCGGCTTGCAGGGATGGGTGTGATAGATGCCGACGAGAACGTTGCCTGGCGTACGCAGCTTGTCTGCGTCCATCTCGACGGCGTCGACCATCTTCAGGGTGCGCGGAACCGGCGATCGGACGATCTCCCCCTCATGAACCTCGAGAATGCCGCTATATTCCCAGCGATATCCGTTTGGCGCGTAGAACGCCCAGCGCAAGGCGCGCAACGCGGCAGCTTGTAACTGCGCCTCATCGGCGCACGCTAGTGACGGCCACAACACCGCCGCGAGCAACAAAGCTAAGCGGACTCTCATGGTGCATCCTTACCGCGCCGCACGCGGCTAAGCCGTGAAAGCCATCGCCTTTCGCTCAAAGTATTGCATACGTGTGACCTGGATCACGGAAAAACGGCGTCGCAAGACGCAACCCGGTACCGTACCCTTGCTGTCTCAGTAACTCGCCAAGGTCTTGCCCTACATGGGATTTCGTCTCGCCGCTCTACTGACCTGCCTCGCTCTCGTAGCTGCCATGCCGCGCGCCGCGCACGCTGAATGGCACAAGCGCACCGACGCCATCATGGGCACGCGCATTTACGTTGAGCTCTGGGACACCGACGCGACCCATGGCGAGGCGAGCATCGACGCGGTGATGGCCGAAATGAGGCGCATCGACGAGTTGATGAGCCATTACAAGCCCGAAAGTGAGCTCTCGAGTATCAACCAGCACGCCGCCGATGCGCCCGTGGTGGTCGACAAAGAGCTGTTCGATCTCATCAAGCTGTCGACCCATTATTCCGAAATCACCGAAGGTGCTTTCGACATCACGTACGCAAGCGTCGGTTATCTCTACAACTATCCGGATCACGTCCGACCGACCGAGGCCCAGATCAAAGCGGCATTGCCGGCGGTGAACTGGCGCAACATGAAATTCGATGACGCGCATCACTCCGTGTTCTTCGAGCACAAGGGCATGCGCATCGACCTCGGCGGCATCGGCAAGGGTTACGCCGTCGATCGCGGGATCGACATTCTGCAGAAACGGGGAATCCAACACGCGGTGGTGACCGCCGGCGGCGACAGCCGGATCATCGGCGATCACATGGGTCGGGCGTGGCTCGTCGCGATTCGTCATCCCGACGACCCGACGAAGGTGGTCACCCGCATCCCACTCTCCGACGCGGCGATGTCAACATCGGGCGACTACGAAAGATATTTCGATGAGAAGGGCGTGCGCTATCACCACATCATCGATCCGAAGACCGGTCATTCGGCCAGCAAGGTCCGCAGCGCGACAATCATCGGCCCAACCGCCACCCAGACGGACGGGATGTCGAAGACCGCCTTCGTACTCGGGCCGGAAAAGGCGCTCGAGATCATCAATCGCATGCCCGAGTACGACGCGGTATTCGTCGCACCCGACGGCAAGGTGTTCTACTCGAACGGCCTGCGGCCGCCGGCGCCGCGCCCTGAGGGCGCACCACCCGCGCCCGCCGCGAAGTAGCAACTACTGCGCTGAGCTTCCGTGCCCTGCCTTCAGCAGGGCATCCACTTCAGCCTCAGCGGCAATCCAATCCTCGCGCTCTTTTTCGTGGCCTCCCGAAAACCCGCGCCGCTCGGCGCGCAGGTAGGCCGCCTCAGCGATCATTCCGCGGCGCAGGTCCTCGGAAATCTCGATGGTCAGGGAGACGGTGGAAACCTTGGTAGTGGCAGCCTTTTTAGCCCTTGGGGCTCGAGGCTTGGCTGGCGACTTTGTCTTGTCGGGTGACGCGGACCCAGTCTTGGCAGGGACGGTGGGGGTGGTAACGGGGCTGACAGGGGCAGTTGTAGACGGACGGGGGGAATCGGTGGGACGGCGACTGGCCATCGGCTCCTCCTTTGAGTACCAGCCCTGAGCTTGCCCTCACAGTGGTCGGCGGCGCAAGCCAAAACGAAAGCGAGGCGAGGCTAAACCGGGGCCTTAAGGGGACGGACGCGCTGGAGCCGTAATCCAGCCCGCCGTCCATGGCGGGCGCTCGGCCCCGGTGTGCGGGGCCTCGCCCGCGCGAACGTCCGCCCCCTGTCCGGTGTCCGGCGGCCGGACCCTTCACACCCGCCCCACCCAAACCCCCAACACCCACAATCCCTTCCGCTTCAACCGCTTACGCGTCCAACCAACATTGGCACGCCCCCTGCAACGCAGTGCCCAAGCGACGGATCACCCATGAAAATCTCCCAACTCAGACGCCTCGACCCCAACACCTCCACTGCCGCCCCGGTGCGAGGCACGGCGGCCCAGGACGCGCCGGTCACGGACGATGCCGCGCGTCGCCGCCAGCGTCTCGGATGGTATGCAGGGAGCGCCGGGGTGGTGGTGCTGCTGGCCGCTTTCGCCTGGTTGGCCCACGCCTGGTCCAACTCCAGCCACACCGTGTCGGCCGACCGACTCCGCATTGCCGCCGTCAAACAAGGACACTTCGTGCGCGACGTCGCCGCCCAGGGCACGGTGGTCGCCGCAGTAAACCCTACCCTCTTTGCGATCGCTCCCGGAACGGTCAACTACACCGTCCACGCCGGCGACACCGTCGTGAAAGGCGCAGTGCTGGCGACACTCGACAGCCCGGAACTCAGCAATGAGTACCAGCGCGAACGGGCCACCCTCGACAGTCTCAACGCCGCCCTGGCCCGCCAGGAAATCGAGATTCGCCGCCAACTCCTGACCAGTCAGCAGCAGTCGGACCTGGCGCAAGTGGCCATCAAGGCCGCCGAGCGCGAGCTGAAACGCGCGCAGTGGGCCTGGGACCAACATGCTATGAGCGAGCGCGACTACCAACACGCCATTGACGACGTTTCGACCGCCAAACTGAACTTCGATCATGCCCGTGACACCGCGGGCCTCGAACGCGACAGCGTGGTTCTCGACTTACGCACGCGGCGGCTGGAGCGCGACCGGCAGTCCTTCGTTGTCACGGGTCTGAAGCAACGTGTTGATGAGCTGACCATACGCTCGCCTGTCGACGGCATGGTGGCCAACCTCGCGCAGCCGGAAAAAACCCGCGTGGCGGAAAACACCCCGCTCCTGACGGTCGTCGACCTGACCGCCTTCGAGATCGAATTCCAGGTCGCCGAGACTTACGCCGGCGACATCAAGCCCGGAATGGCCGCCGACATCAATCTCGGTGGACACGCTGTGCCCGGCACCGTCACCGCAATTTCCCCGGAAGTGCGCCAGAACGAAGTGACCGGGCGCGTCAAATTCAATTCCGCGCAACCGCGCGGCCTGCGCCAGAATGAGCGTGCCTCCATCCGCATCGTGCTCGACGAGCGCGACAGCGTCGTAAAATTCGAGCGCGGATCGGGAATAGACGAGGCGACACGCGCCATTTATGCCGTGCACGGTGACCGGGCCGTCCGGACACCCGTGGAGTTGGGTACAGCATCCGTCTCGGAAATCGAGGTCATCCGCGGCCTCGTACCGGGAGACAATGTCATCATCTCGGATACCCGTGATTTCAACGATGCTCCCGTACTGTTCATCGGGAAGTAAGGACTCGCCATGCTCAAGATGCGCCATATCAGCAAAATCTACCGGACCGATCTCATCGAGACACACGCGCTGCGCGACTTCTCTCTCGAAGTAGCGGCCGGCGAATTCGTCGCGGTGACCGGCCCCTCAGGCTCGGGAAAGACAACGTTCCTGAACGTTGCCGGCCTGTTGGAAACATTCGACACCGGAAGTTACGAGCTCGACGGCGCCGATGTGAGCCGCCTCTCGGACGACAAGCGCTCACGGCTGCGCAACGAGAAGATCGGGTTCATCTTCCAGGGGTTCAACCTCATTCCCGACCTCGACATCTACGACAACGTGGATGTACCGCTGCGCTACCGGCGACTCAAGAATGCTGACCGCCACGAGCGCATCACCAGCGCCCTCGACCTCGTCGGGCTCGCCTCGCGCATGAAGCACATGCCCTCACAACTCTCCGGCGGCCAACAGCAGCGTGTCGCGATCGCCCGCGCCATCGCGGGAGACCCGGCCTTCCTGCTGGCCGACGAGCCCACCGGCAACCTCGACTCCCTGATGGCACGCCAGGTGATGGACCTGTTGGAACAGATCAACGAGATGGGCACCACGATCGTCCTCGTCACCCACGATCCGGAACTCGCCCGGCGGGCGCAACGCAACGTGCACGTGGTCGACGGCCAGATCTCCGACTTCAAGGCTTACGAGCCGCGAGTCGCGCTGACTCCACAAACCTCCGGCTCGGCACGCGCCTGACCAACCCAATAGAGGCTCTCGCCATGCTCCCCTACAACATGCGGCTCGCCCTGCTGAGTTTCAAACGCACGCCCGGCCTCACCGCACTCATGGTAGGCGCGCTCGGTATCGGCATCGCCGCCTGCGTGGTTACCATGACGCTCTACCACGCAATGTCGGGCGATCCCATCTGGTGGAAGAGCGGCCGCCTCTATGCCGTGACCATGGACAGCTGGGACCCTAACAAGCCGTTCGATCCCGCGCGCCCGCAGTTGCCGCCGCCGCAACTCACCTACCGGGATGCTCTCCACCTCGCCGACTCGGGAATTCCGCTACGCCACGTGATCATGCACTTGGACAGGTCAGTGCTGACCGGCGGACCGGGGCAAAAGCGGCCGGAGCCCGTCAGGACACGAATCACATCAGCCGATTTCTTTGCCATGTTCGACGTTCCTTTTCTCTACGGCGGCGGGTGGCGGCCCGCGGCCGACGCGGCGGCGGAGCCGGTCGTCGTCCTGAGCAAGCAGGAGAACGAAACCCTGTTCGGCGGCGCCAACAGTGTCGGCCGCATGATTCGTGTGAACGACGTGGAATTTCGAGTGGTCGGCGTGTTGGACGACTGGTTCCCGCATCCGAAATTCTATGATCTCACGGGCGACTCCTTTGCAGCGCCCGAAGATACGTTCATCCCGTTCGGCTGGACCGAGGCGCGCGGCAAGCCTCCCTCTGGCGGCGACCACGACTGCTGGCGCCTCGAGAGCACCAACACCTTCAAAGATTACCTGGACGCGGATTGCATCTGGATCCAGATGTGGGTCGAGCTGCCGGACGCACGCGCCCGCGAGCGCATGCAGACATTCATCGATACGTACTGGGCCGAACAGCGTAAGGCCGGTCGTTTCGAGCGCCCACGCAACAACCAACTCATCAACGAGACCCAGTGGCTGGTGGATCAGCAAGTCGTCGGGACTGACGACCGTATCCTCGTCGGCCTCGCATTTGCGTTCCTCGCGGTATGCCTGATCAACACCGTGGGCCTGCTCCTGGCCAAGTTCCTGAACGGCGCAGCGTTGACAGGCGTACGCCGGGCCCTTGGAGCCAGCCGCCGGCAGATATTCCTTCAACATATGGTCGAGACGGGCATGCTGGCCGGAGCCGGTGCGCTGCTCGGTCTCATTCTCGCCGCGCTCGGTCTCTGGGGCCTACGCACGCTTTACGCCGTCGAAGCGGAGTTCGGCGCCAACGGCTATCAGGACCTCGCGCGCTTCGACCGCGCCAGCATCGTCATAGCGATGACGCTCGCCATCATCGCTGCATTCGCCGCCGGACTTTATCCCGCCTGGCGCGTGGGGCGCGTCCCCCCGGCCGTATACCTCAAGAGTCAATGAAAGGAAGCGGAAAATGAGTCTCAACATACGCCCCATCCTCTCGTCCCTGCTGCGTAATCGTACGGGCGCACTACTCGTGTCGCTGCAGATCGCGCTGGCTCTGGCTATCCTCGTGAACGCGACCTACATCGTGAAACAGCGAGTAGACAGCATCAATCGTCCGACGGGCATCGACGATGCAAATATGTTTGCCATCGACTCCACCGGCTTCACGAGCCGGTACGACCACGTCTCATCCGTGCGTGACGACCTCAACTACCTGCGCAGCCTGAATGGCGTCATCGCCGCGGCGCCGACTAACGCGATCCCCCTGAGCGGCAGCGGTTCCAGCGGACCGTTGTATAAATCGCCTGACCGGAAGAATTCGGACGCCCAGTTCGCGCTGATGTACGAGATGGACGAGCAAGGGCTGCAAACACTCGGCACGCATCTCATTGCCGGGCGCAATTTCCGCAAAGACGAGATCCTGACTCCCATGACGACGGACAACCAATCGCGTCCCATACCGCAGGTCATTGTGACGGAATCCCTGGCGCGGCTCTTCGCCGGAAACGCAAGCGCGGTCGGCAAGGTAATCTACGACCCCTTCGGCAGACCGAGCACCATCATAGGTGTGATCCCCGACATGGCCGGCCCTTTTATGAACGTGCCGTACCGCCACTTATTGTTCGTGGTCCCCCAGCAACCCCTCATTTTCGGCTTCCACTATCTCGTGCGGACGCAACCCGGCCGGCGGGATGAGATAATGCGAATCGCGGCGGAGCATCTCGCCACATCCAACCCCGACCGGGTCATCAAGTCGGTGCGGTCGGTGGCGCTGTACAAGAAAGAAGTCTTCCTCACGGAACGGATCACGGCCATCTGCCTGGTCATTGTCACCGTGTTGCTGCTGGCAATTGCCGCGCTCGGTATCTTCGGACTCGCGACATTCAACGTCAGCACCCGCACCAAACAGATCGGGACCCGGCGCGCCGTGGGGGCACGCAAACGCGACATCATCCAGCATTTCCTCGTGGAGAACGGGCTCATCACCAGCGCGGGCGTTGTCGTCGGCTGCGCTCTGGCGCTCGCGGTGGGCTACGGACTGTCCCGGCAATACCAGCTGCCGCGGCTCGACCTGTACTATCTGGTTGGAGGCGTGCTCGCGCTGTGGCTCATAGGCCAACTTGCGGCATGGCAGCCTGCGCGTCGCGCCTCGACGGTATCCCCCTCTGTCGCCACGCGTACGGCCTGATAACATCTCGCAATGAGCTCTGACAGCAACCCTCTGCGAGCGAGCCTGGCGGGCCGGACCGCCCTGGTCGTCGACGACAACGAGGCCGTTCGCACGGCTTTCGACGTGCTGTTGTCATTGCATGGCGCGCGAGTTGTCGGGGCGTCCACGCCCGCCGAAGGTCTGGAGGCACTGCAAGCCGGTCCGGTTGATGTCGTGATCCAGGACATGAATTTCCGCCGTGAGGCCACCGGCGGCGAGGAAGGGATCGCCCTCTTCCACGAGATCCGGAGGCGTTTTCCCGACATGCCGATCATCCTGCTCACCGCATGGACTCACCTGGAAACGGCGGTGGAACTAGTCAAAGCCGGAGCCGCCGACTACGTTGCCAAACCGTGGGACGACGACCGGCTGCTGACCACGGTTCGCAACCTCCTTGATCTGCGCAGCGCCCGCACAGAAGCGCAGGACATCCGTGCCGAGCGCCGCGAGGCCCGAGACGCGCTGGCGGAACGCTTCGATCTCTGCTCGATCGTTTTCGAGAGCCAGGCAATGCTCACGCTCGTCGCCATGGCCACGCAGGTAGCCCACGCCGACGTTCCGATCCTCATCACCGGCCCGAACGGCGCCGGCAAAGAAGTACTGGCCGACATCGTGCAGGCCAACTCAACGGTGCGCGGCAAACCGTATTTGAAGGTCAATCTGGGGGCGCTCCCCAATGACCTCATCGAGGCCGAGCTGTTCGGCACGGAGGCCGGCGCATTTACCGGAGCCCGTGCGCGCGTAGGGCGTTTCGAAGCAGCCGACGGCGGCACGTTGTTTCTCGATGAACTGGGGAACCTCTCGGGCAGCGGGCAAGCGAAGCTGCTGCGCGTCCTGCAGACCGGTGAATTCGAGCGACTGGGATCCAACACAACCCGCCGGACCCGGGTCCGCGTCATCGCCGCGACCAACGCCAACCTCAGACAGGCGATCCGCGAGGGCCGTTTTCGTGAGGATCTCTTCTATCGCCTCAATGTCATCGAGCTCGAGGTTCCGCCGTTGGCGGAGCGTCGCGACGACATTCTCGCGTTGGCGAAACACTTCCTGCAGGCGAATTTTGTGTTGTCTGGGGACGCCGAGAGAGCACTGACACGATATTCCTGGCCCGGAAATGTGCGGGAACTGCAGAACGTCATGCGTCGGGCCTGTCTATTGTCGCGTGAGCCCGCGATCGGCGCGGCCGCCTTGAACTTGCCCGCTGACACCCAACCCGCGACGGACGAGCCGGCCCTGGACCGCGCGGTCATCGAGCAGGCGCTCGCACGAGCGCAGGGAGTCGTCGCACAAGCCGCTCGCGAACTGGGGTTGTCGCGCCAGGCGTTATATCGTCGGATGGAAAAACTAGGCCTGAAAACCGATATCGGTCGGCCCGCTCCACCGTCATCGCAGATGTCATGATGCGCGCACCCTTGGTGGTGCGTGTTGTCGGTGTAGCGATGCTGGCCGCCACACTCGCAGCCTGCATCACCGTGCTCGCCGCAAAGTGGCTTGGCTCCGCATGGCTCGCCGCCCTGACAGCCCTGCTCATCACACTACCCGCATCATTCTGGTGCGCACAGCTGGCGACAGATTCCTGGTCAAAGGTCGTGCGCGCCGTACGCGACGGTGTTCTCAGCCTGCGCGATCACGATTTCAGTATGAGTATCACTCCGGTCCCGAACGGCGAACTGCGCGAGCTCGTCTCAGCCTACAACTCACTCGGGGACCTGTTGAGGCGCGAGCGTCTCGATCTCTATCAGCGCGAGCTGCTACTCGACACGGTGATCCAGACCACACCGTTGGTCATGGTGCTCACCAACACCTCGGGACGTATCGTCTACAGCAACGTCGCCGCACGACAGCTTTTCCTCGGCGGGCGCAAGCTCGAGGGACTGGACTTCCCGGCCCTCGTCGCGGATTCCCCCGCACCACTGCGCGAGGCAATGACTGCCGCCGGCGATACACTATTCACCATGGAAGTCGCCGGCGAGCCCCAGGTCTACCACCTCTCGCAACGGGGCTTCCTGCTCAACGCTCAGCCGCATCGGCTCGTGCTGCTCAAACAGCTGACCCGCGAGTTGGCGGCCCAGGAAGTTGCGGTTTGGAAGAAAGTCATTCGCGTCATCGCGCACGAGCTCAATAACTCCCTTGCGCCGATCTCGTCGCTGGTGCACTCGGGGCGCCTGCTGGCGCGCGGAATGCCCGAGCACGCGCCCGACCCCGCCCAACTGGAGCGGGTCTTCACGACGATCGGCGAGCGAACCGCCCACCTGACTTCCTTCATCGACGGCTATGCCCGCTTCGCCAAGTTGCCGCGGCCCAGACCCGCATCCGTCAGCTGGGCCGATTTTCTCGGACGCCTGGAGGGAACCACGCGGTTTGAGATCAAGGGACCGCTCCCGGCGACCCAGGCCAGTTTCGACCCCAGCCAACTCGAGCAGGTGATGATCAATCTGCTGAAGAATGCCGCGGAGTCAGGCTCCCCCGCGGATGAGATCGCGGTCTGTGTGCGCGAGTCACCCGAAACCGGGCCGGGTAACGGTTTCACTATCGAAGTCGCGGATCGCGGCAGCGGCCTCACCGACAATGTTCTGCGCGACGCGCTATTACCGTTCTATTCGACCAAGCCCACGGGAACCGGCCTCGGGCTCACATTGTGTCGTGAGATCGTGGAGGCGCACGGTGGGCGGTTGAGTATTGCCAACCGCCCCGGTGGAGGCGCGCTGGTCAGCGTGTGGTTGCCGTCGATCGACGAGACGTCCGCGCGTTAGGGCGCTTCCCCGACCCGCTGCCGTTGTGCTCCCCATTCACCTTGCTGCGAACGCCGGATCCTGCCGGGTGGGCCCGCTCCTTGACCTCGCGGTCGTTCTTCGACGCCACGGTGTCGAGGTTGATGTGTTGGAGATACTTGCGGAATTCTTTGCCTAACTGCGGGTGCGCGAGCGCGTACTCCACGGTCGCCTGCAGGTAACCCAACTTGCTGCCGCAGTCGTAGCGCTTGCCCGTGAAGCGATGTGCGTACACCGCCTCTTCACCCATGAGGGCGGCGATGCCATCGGTGAGCTGAATCTCACCTCCCGCGCCCCGGCCGATCTTCTCGAGATGCGCGAAAATGGCCGGCGCCAGCACATAGCGACCGACGACCGCGAGGTTGGAAGGCGCCACAGAGGGCTTCGGCTTTTCAATGATGCTTCGCACGCGGCTGGTGGCGGATTTATCGGCCTCCACGGCGACGATGCCGTATTTCTCCGTGTCCTGGTGCGGCACCAGCTGCACGCCCAACACGCTGGCGCGCTTCGATTCGTAGACTTCAGCCATCTGCTGCAAACAAGCCACATCGCTGCGGATGAGGTCATCCGCGAGATGCACGAAGAAAGGCTCCGCGCCCACCGCGGGCTGTGCGCACAACACAGCGTGACCCAGACCTAACGGCGCCGGCTGGCGAATGTAAATACATGAGGCGTACGAAGGAAGCACGCTGCGAAGCTGGTTCAGCAGGTCGCTTTTCCCCTGCGCCTCGAGCATGTGCTCGAGCTCCTGGTCGGAATCGAAGTGGTCCTCGATGGCCCGTTTCGCGGCGCCGGTAATGAAGACGAGCCGGGTGGCGCCCGCGGCCAGGGCCTCCTCCACCGCATACTGGATGAGCGGCTTATCGACGACCGGAAGCATTTCCTTCGGACTGGCCTTGGTGGCCGGTAGAAAGCGCGT
This sequence comes from Steroidobacteraceae bacterium, assembly GCA_036270175.1. GTDB lineage: Bacteria > Pseudomonadota > Gammaproteobacteria > Steroidobacterales > Steroidobacteraceae > 13-2-20CM-66-19. Next base: position 12,857 of record DATBCZ010000390.1, read on the forward strand.
ACCACGCCCCGCAACAGGGAATACGGCGGTGCGAATGACCGATTTCGGAGCCGTCCTCATCAATCTTCTCCAGCAGCGGCGGTTGAATGGACCGCCAAGTTTAACAACGAGAAATCAAGCAAGGTACATGCCACGGTTATCCGCTTTATGACACTCCCACCCGTTCAGCCCATTTAAACACCGCAGGATGCATGCTGTCCCAGGAGCGACACTTGGGGCAGCGCCAATACCACCCGACGCTATGTAAGCCGCAATCATCGCACTGGTAACGGCCGCCGGAATCACCCATCCGCGTGAGTAAAGTGCCCAGGGATGCGGCGTCCGCGGCCGTTTCCATGTCGGCCCCCAACTCGCCGGTGATCCCCGGCAGGCGGCGCACATCCTGCGGAGGCAGGGCCGTGGCGAGAAGCCATACGAGTTGCCGCGCGCTCACTCGCCCGGTTCGCTGCAACCGCTGCGCCAACTCGCCCAGCATGTCGGTCTGCCCCACTTCCTTCGCCAGGACGAGCACTCGCGGAATAATCTCGAGCGCCAGGTCGGGAGAGACCTCCAAAGCCTTCAAATACAGTAACAGGGCGCCGGCGGGGTCGCCCGCGCGCTCGGTAATACGCGCGGTGAGAATATCGGCGCGGGGCAAATCGGCGTGATGAGTCAGAGCCTGCCGCAGCAGCGTGCGCGCCCGTTCCGTATCACCCTGCACCAACGCCTGTTCCGCGAGCTCACAAAGGTAGTGAGCGGCAACCCGGCGCCGCTCGAGTTGTACGGCCGGCGGCAACTCGTGAAATACCTTCAGAGCATTGGCCCAGTCGCCCTGCGATTCGTAAATACGGACCAGGTGATCGAGCGCGATTTTGCGATATTCGCGCGAGGCCGCCAGCTCCTCCAACAGCCGCTCGGCCCGGTCCATGAGCCCGGCGCTCAGGTAATCGAGGGCCAGCGCGAACGCTGCTTTGTCGCGCAAAGCCGCGCTGCCCTGGTCGCGAAGGCGCGAGTGAACGGCAATGGCCCGGTCGACCTCACCCCGACGCCTGAAGAGGCTCCCGAGAGCGAATTGGATTTCGGCGGCGTCGTCATCGGCCTCGGCCATGCGCGCGAATATCTCAGCCGCGTGGTCGAAGCGATCGTTGATGAGGTGGTCGAGGCCCACGTAGTAATCACGTGGCAGACGTACCGTGCGCGCGGCGCCCATGCGTCGCCCCAGAAACCAGGCAGCAGCACCGATGGCCACGAAGGCCAGCGCGAGCAGAAGTGGAGGCAGCTCGAACACAGGGTGGAATGTAACAGTCCACCGGCCCGGCGCGGTAGCCGTTAACGACTAATCGCGGATCGGCCGGTCAGCCCCGTCGTTGACCCGCTCACGCAGGTCCTTGCCCGGTTTGAAATGCGGAACGTACTTACCGGAGAGCGCGACGGCCTCGCCGGTTTTAGGATTGCGGCCCTGGCGCGGTGGCCGGAAGTGCAGCGAGAAGCTGCCGAAGCCGCGGATCTCGATGCGTTCCCCCTGGGAGAGCGCATCACTCATGATTTCCAGGATCTGCTTCAGCGCCAGCTCCACGTCTTTCGCGGGCAAGTGCTTCTGCTTCGCCGTGATGATCTCGATGAGTTCCGATTTCGTCATGGTTGTCGTCATAAGGTTTCTTCACGCGCTGTGCGCGGGATGATTTACGAGGCCCGCCGTAAGGCGGGCCTCGTCCGGATGGCGGCGCGACTGGCGCGCCGGAAGACAAGACCGTGATCGAAACTCAACTGGACCCCTACTAGGCGTCAGCCACGATCCCCCGAGCCGATCTGCTCTTTCAGAAGGTCGCCCAAGCTCGTGCCCCCTGAGGAGGAGCCCGAATCCGAGCGATAGCTCTGTACGGCTTCGGCTTCTTCGTGAATTTCCTTGGCCTTGATCGATAGCGAGATGGTGCGCGACTTGCGGTCGACACCGGTGAACTTCGCCTCGATCTCCTCACCGGGCTTGAGGACCGAACGTGCATCCTCGACGCGGTCGCGACCGAGTTCGGAAGCTCGCAGCTGGCCTTCGATCCCGTTGCCGAGGTCGATGACCGCGCCGCGCGCGTCCACATCCTTCACCACGCCCCTGACGATCGTTCCCTTGGGGTTTTCCGCGATGTAGGCGGAGAACGGATCCTTCGCCAGCTGCTTGACACCCAGGGAGATACGCTCGCGCTCCGGATCGATGGACAGCACCATCGCCTCGAGCTGGTTGCCCTTGGCGTAGTTGCGCACCGCTTCCTCGCCTGGCATATCCCAGGAGATGTCGGAGAGATGCACCAGGCCGTCGATGTTGCCCGGCAGACCGATGAAGATGCCGAAGTCGGTGATGGACTTGATCTGGCCCGACACCTTGTCGCCCCGGTTGTAGTTCTCGGCGAACTCTTTCCACGGGTTGGCATTGCACTGCTTCAGACCGAGGGAGATACGGCGGCGCTCTTCGTCCACGTCGAGCACCATGACCTCGACTTCCTGGCCGGTGTGCACCACCTTGGCGGGGTTGACGTTCTTGTTGGTCCAGTCCATTTCCGAGACGTGCACCAAACCTTCGACGCCATCCTCGATCTCCACGAACGCGCCGTAGTCGGCGATGTTGGTGACCTTGCCGAACACACGCGTGTGCGGCGGATAGCGGCGCGAGATGTTCTCCCACGGATCCGCCCCGAGCTGCTTGAGCCCCAGGCTGACACGCGAGCGCTCGCGATCGAACTTGAGAATGCGCACGTCAATCTCGTCGCCAACCTTGACGACTTCTGACGGATGCTTGACGCGCTTCCACGCCATGTCGGTGATG
>DATBCZ010000391.1:0-6150 GCA_036270175.1 Steroidobacteraceae bacterium
AAGGTGCGCCGTCTGTTCGACAACAAGGTGCTCGCGGGTTTCGCCGGCGGCACCGCGGATGCGTTCACGCTGTTCGAGCGTTTCGAGGGCAAGCTCGAGAAGTACGGAAATCTGACTCGCGCGGCGATCGAGCTCGCCAAGGACTGGCGGTCGGATCGCTATCTGCGCCGGCTCGAGGCCCTGCTGTTGGTGGCTGATCCGGACAAGATCTTCGTCGTTTCCGGCAACGGCGACGTGATCGAGCCGGATCACGACGTCGCGGCCATCGGCTCCGGCGGACAGTTCGCGCTCTCCGCGGCCCGTGCGCTGGTCGAGGGCTCGACTCTCGGCGCGCGCGACATCGTGGAACGCTCACTCAACATCGCCGCCGACATCTGCATCTACACCAACCGCAACCTCGTCATCGAGGAACTGCCACGGGCCAAGGCCTGACAGGGCGTCTCACCAACATGTCATCATCCCTAACACCCCGCGAGATCGTCCAGGAACTCGACAAGCACATTATCGGGCAGACTGCCGCCAAGCGTGCCGTGGCCATCGCTCTGCGCAACCGCTGGCGTCGGATGCAGGTCGACGAGCCCCTGCGGCAGGAAATCACGCCGAAAAACATTCTCATGATCGGGCCGACCGGGGTCGGCAAGACGGAGATCGCGCGCCGGCTGGCGAAACTGGCGAATGCGCCATTCGTGAAAGTCGAGGCCACGAAGTTCACCGAAGTCGGCTATGTCGGGCGTGATGTCGACTCGATCGTGAAGGAGTTGGCGGACGTCGCTGTGAAGATGATGCGCGAGCAGGAAGTGGAGAAGGTGCGGCAGCGCGCCTTGGATGCCGCCGAAGAACGCGTGCTGGATGCGCTTCTGCCGAAGCCGCGCATGATGGGCTTCTCGACGGACGAGCCGTCGCAGCCACGCGATGCCGAGACCCGGCAGAAATTCCGCAAGCTGCTCCGTGAGAAGGAGCTCGATGATCGCGAGATCGAGATCGAGCTGCGCTCACTCCCGATGGGTGTCGAGATCATGGCACCTCCGGGCATGGAGGAAATGCAGCAGCAGCTGCAGTCCATGTTTGCAAACCTGGGCGGAAATCGTACGCGCACGCGCAAGGTGCGTGTGAAGGAAGCCTTGACGCTGTTGACCGACGAGGAAGCCGGAAAGCTCATCAACGAGGATGAGTTGAAAATCCGTGCCCTGTCGAATGCCGAGCAGAACGGTATTGTCTTCATCGACGAAATCGACAAGGTCACCCGCCGGCAGGAGACGCTGGGTGCCGATGTTTCACGCGAGGGGGTGCAGCGCGATCTGCTGCCTCTCATCGAAGGTTCGACCGTCGCGACGAAGTACGGCACCATCAAGACCGATCACGTGCTGTTCATCGCCTCGGGCGCATTCAGTCTGTCCAAACCGTCCGACCTGATTCCCGAGTTACAGGGCCGCCTGCCCATCCGCGTGGAGTTGGATTCGCTGAAGGTCGAGGACTTTGTGCGGATTCTGACCGAGCCCGACGCATCACTGACCGCGCAGTACAAGTCGCTCATGGCCACCGAAGGTGTGCAGGTCGAATTCAAGGCGGACGGCGTCCGGCGTATCGCAGAGATCGCTGCGCACGTGAACGAGAGGACGGAGAATATCGGCGCCCGTCGTTTGCACACCGTGATGGAGCGGCTGTTGGAAACGGTTTCGTATGGGGCATCGGACCAGCAGGGACAGACGCTGACGGTCGATGCGGAGTATGTCGACAGTAATCTCGGCAACCTGGTCAAGGATGAGGACCTGAGCCGCTACATTCTATAGTCTGAATCTCTCACGCAGTTCGCCGGCCATGCGCCGGCTGACCTGCAGTGGGGCCTCGCAGCCGCGCAGTCTCACAAAATACTGTCCGTCGTCGCTGCGCTCGATGCGTTCCAGGTAGCGCACGTTCACGAGGGCGTTGCGGTGGATACGCACGAAGTCGACATCGAACTCTTCTTCGAGCGACCGCAGCGAATCCTCTATGAGATCCTCTCCGTTGACGTGCCGTACCGTGGTGTACTTCTGCTCCGCGAAGAAGAACTGCACTTCATCGATCGGAATGAGCCTTAGACCTTCACGACGGCGGGCGGCGATGTGGGTACGACGTTTCTCGCTGCTGGCAGCCGCGATCTTCTGCAGTTGAGGCCGGGTCAGACGACCCGCGCGCTCGAGCGCTGCGGCCAGCTTCTCCTTGCGGATCGGTTTCAGCAGATAGCCGACCGCGTGCGCCTCGAAGGCATTCACCGCGTATTCATCGAATGCAGTTGTAAAGATCACGGCCGGAGGTTCCACGAGCGCGTTGAGATGTTGCGCGACCTCGATACCATCCATCCCTGGCATCCGCACATCGAGGAGAACGACGTCGGGTGTCAGCTCGTAGGCTCGCGTGAGCGATTGCTCACCGTTGCTGGCCTCGCCCACGACTTCAGTGTCCGGAATTTCGACCAGGAGGCTCTTCAGCCGCTCGCGCGCCGGTAACTCGTCATCGACAATGAGCACTTTCATCACGTGACCAACAGCTCGCGCTTCTCGACGTACGGAAATCTCAAGGTGACAATGTATTCGAGATCGAAGCGTCCCGATTTCACCAGTGCCTGTTCGCCATACATCAGGGCGAGGCGCTCGCGGATGTTGGCGAGCGCCAGTTGATTGCCCCCGCCGCGCCTGCTTTTGATTTCGCCGACCGGATTGCGCACGACAATGGTGATGAGGCGCCCGGTAATGTCACCGGTCACGGTCACCGTGCCCCCATCGGGGCGCGGCTCGATGCCGTGATAGATTGCATTCTCGAGCAAGGGTTGCAACAGGAGACCCGGCACGAGCGCGTCATGGGGGAGCGCGTCCACTTTCCAGTCGACACGCAGGCGCTCTCCCAGGCGCAGTTCCTCGATGCGCTGGTAGATGTGGGCGACTTCGATCTCTTCCTCGAGCAACAGGATGTTACGTTGCTCGTTGAGGTTGGCCCGAAACAAGTCGGCGAGATCCTGCACGGCCTGCTCCGCCAGCGCGGGATTGGAACGCGTGAGCGCGGCGATCGTGTTCATGCTGTTGAAGAGGAAATGGGGCCGGATGCGCGCCTGCAGAGCATGTACGCGCGCCGCCGCCTGCATCTCGATGTTGCGGCGCCACTCGTGGGTGACGAAGAAGTAGCGCAACGCGAGGGCGGTGATCACCAGCCCGATGGAGATGTTGCCTAGGAGAAATTTCCCGGGATCGCGCGGAAATAGCTCGGTCAGGCCCATCCCATAAATCACCTCCGTGCGGCCAATGTAGAACGCGCAACCCGAGACCAGCGCGATGACGGCGACGATCAGCAGGAACACCATGGCGGATCCCTGCGCGACACCGAGTCGGGCGAGTTGCTTCTTGGCCGCGCACAGCAGCGTGGTACCGGTGAGCCCGATCCAGAGCAGGAACAGGGAGGTCCGTGTCAGGTCCGTCCAGAAGTCCACGGCCAGGTTCTGGCGCGCGAGAGTCAGCACGAAGGCCGTCAGCTCAACGATCAGAATGAGGACGAGCGCCGCGCGCGAGGTGCAGAAATCCGGAAGGTACAGGGATTTCCCGGATGCCGGGCGCGGGGCCGGCAGCTCTGCCATGGTGTTATTTGCTGCCGTTGTTGGTTTTCTTCGGTTGTTCGAATAACTCGGTCTTCAGCCGGAAGGTCGACGAGATGTCCTCGTCGCCGTAGCCGCGCGCGACCAGCTCCGCGTACTCGCCGAGCATGCGCTCGACTACCGGTAGAGCGACCCCGAAGCGCGCCGCCATGTCGCGGCAGATCGTCAGATCCTTCTCATGGAGACGCACCCGGAAGCCCGCGGGGAAACTGCCGCGCACCATGTTGGGCGCGCGATGTACGAAGTACCAGCTCGAGCCGGCGCCCTTGCCGAGGGTGTCCACGATCTTCTCGAGCGGTAGGCCCTGCGCGCGTGCGAAGGCCATCGCCTCCGAGACGGCTTCAATGATGCCGGCGCACATGATCTGGTTGGTCGCCTTGGCGGCCTGACCGCTGCCGGTCGGACCGAAGTGCGTGACCGCCTTGCCCATGGCCGCCAGTATGGGCTTCGCGCGCTCGAAGGCTTCCTCGCTGCCCCCCGCCATGATGGCCAGCGTGCCGTCCCGAGCACCTTCGGTGCCGCCGCTCACGGGGCAGTCCAGGAATTCAACACCGCGCGGGTGCAGGAGCTCGGCCGCTTTCCGCGCGGTTTCCGCGCCGACGGTGGAGCAGTCGAGGACCAGTCCGCCGGATTTGAGGGTCTTGGCCAACGCCCGCACGACTTCCAGGACGTCCGCGTCGGCCGAGACACAGGTGACGACCGCGTCGACGCTCGACCCCAGCGCCTCGACCGTTGGGGGTCCCTCCACGTTCAACTCGGCCGCCAGGGTGTGCGCTTTCTCGGCCGTGCGATTCCAAACCGCGGCCAGTAGCCCGGCGCGATGGAGATTGCGCGCCATGTGCATGCCCATTGCTCCCAGCCCGACAAAGCCGACGCGCATGATTCGAGTGTCCACGTTCGATCGGCCGGGTCGGCCGCAACGCGACTATAGTGAGGCGCTGGCGGGGTGCAAGGAGTTCGTTATTGGGGTTGGACCGCGGGAGGCGGGCTGCCGCACGCCAGCGTCACGTCACTGCGCGCCTGCGCCCGGTACTGATCCGTCTCGGCGTCCGACATGAATGCCCGGTCGGTGTCGCCTTCCTTAGCGGGCTTGTAGATGCGGCGGGCTTCGATCGCCTTCTGGTAGCGCTCTTTGGCCTGCTTGCACTGCACGTCCTTGGTCTTGGCCACGTCCTGCTTAACCGCCTCCGCGTTGGCGCGCTCGGCCTGCTGGGCTGCGGCGTGCTGTGCGCCGGCGGGCGTCTGGTATTGAGGTGCAGCGGGGCGGCTCCCGCTCGAGTCCGAGTTCTGAGGGCGGGGCTTGTCCGACTTGATGAGCTCGGATCCCGGCACCCACCGATCCGAGTAGTGCGGTTCGCCTTTGTCGTCCACCCACCGATAGACATCCGCATGGGCCACGCCGCAGATACCGGCGGCGATCAGGGTGGTGACGATTGTGGTTCGCAACATAGCTGCGGGTCGCAACATAAGTAGCTCCAGTATGGCGCGTTGCCCTCCGGCGACCTTTGAAGTCCGTCACACCTGCGGGCGAGCACCGCCTACAAATGACAAGCCCCGGCCCGCCAAGGGGGCAGGCCGGGGCTTGGGGTCGGCAGTTGCTGTTACATATCGTACGCGCGTTCGCCGTGCGAGGTGATGTCCAGACCCTCGCGTTCCTCTTCCTCGGTCACGCGGATGCCGACGACCAGCTTGACGATATAGAAGCCGATGAAGGCGACGACTGCCGTCCACACGACTACGACTGCCACGGCTTCGGCCTGAATTCCGAGCTGTTGCCAGATGCCCGGATAGCCTGTGGTGCCCTTTACCCAGTCCGTCGTTGAGCCTGGGCCGCCTAGGGAGGGCGCGTTGAAGATGCCGGTCATGAGTGCGCCGAAGATGCCACCGAGTGCGTGCACGCCGAAGACGTCCAGGGAGTCGTCGGCTTTGACTAGCTTTTTCAGCCCGGTCACTCCCCAGAGGCAAAGGGGGCCGACCGCGAGGCCGATGACGAATGCGCCCGGAATTCCGACATTGCCCGCGGCAGGGGTAATCGCGACCAGGCCGGCAACCGCGCCAGACGCCGCCCCCAGCATCGACGGCTTACCCTTGATGAGCCACTCGCAGCCGATCCACGACATCACGGCGCATGCGGTTGCGAGATAAGTGTTTATGAAAGCCAGCGCAGCGGAACCGTTCGCCTCGAGCGCCGAGCCGGCGTTGAAGCCGAACCAGCCGAACCACAGCATCGAGGCTCCGATCATGGTCATCGTAAGGCTGTGCGGTGGCATAGGCTCTTTACCGAACCCGACACGTTTGCCGACCACGATCGCGCCAACGAGACCCGCGATACCGGCGTTGATGTGCACCACCGTGCCACCGGCGAAGTCGAGCGCGCCCATTTGCCAAAGGTAGCCCGCCGTGGCGTTCGCAGCCTCCACCTTGTCAGGCGACGAGTAGGCATCGGGTCCCGCCCAGAACCAGACCATGTGCGCGACCGGGATATAGCTGAAGGTGAACCAGATCACCAGGAAGAGCAGGACGCCCGA
>DATBCZ010000392.1:0-4660 GCA_036270175.1 Steroidobacteraceae bacterium
CGACCCTCGAGGACGGCGTCAACCTCATGCTCCTTGAGCTCCACCACAATCGGCTCGAGTAGATGCTGCGATGCCGGTTCGGCCCCACCCTGCTGTATTTTCAGCCTTTCGTACAAGACACGCTCATGCGCGGCGTGCATATCTACGAGGATCAGACCCTCGCGGTTCTGGGCGAGAATGTAGATTCCGTGCAGTTGCGCGAGGGCCGTCCCGAGAGGCTGGTCGGACCCCGACTCCAGCGGCGCCACTGCGCCCGGATACTGCTCCGCCGGCTCGCGCACGCTGCCAACAATCGTCCAGGGGCTACGTGTCGGCTCATAAAGGGGCAGTGTTCCGGAGCGGCCTATGTGCGCGCCCGCCGCGGAGTGCCGACCATTGCCGCCATAACCTGTACTACTTATGTAACTACTGCCGCCGACATCCGTCCGCGGCGGCCCCAGCACGCTGCTCGAATCCGCCGCAGGCGCGGCCGTAAGGTTGGGTTTTGTGTCCGCTAGCGCACGCTCCAGGGCGCGAAACACGAAGTCGTGAATCTGACGACTGTCACGGAAGCGGACTTCCAGCTTCGCGGGATGCGCGTTGACGTCGACGAGCTTGGGATCGAGGGTGAGATAAAGGACGTAGGCCGCATGACGGCCCCCGTAGAGAACATCGCGATAAGCGAGACGAACTGCGTTCATCAGCAGCCGATCCCGCACGTTGCGATCGTTCACGAACCAGAACTGCTGGTCAGGTTGCCCGCGTGCCGCGGTCGGCAAACCGATCCAACCTGAAAGCTGCACGGGGCCGGCCGAATGATCCACCGGCACGGCGCCTGTCGTGAACTCCTGGCCGAGCAATTCAGACAGACGTGCGGGCTCGGTGCCTTCTCCCGTAGTCGCTGGAGTGTCGAGCAACACGCGCGCACCATTGCGGAGCCGGAAAGTCACATCGAATCGCGATAGCGCGAGCCTCTCGACCAACCTGACGATATGGCCCAACTCGGTCGAATCACTGCGCACGAACTTGCGCCGCGCGGGCACGTTGAAAAACAATTCGCGCACTTCGATGGTAGTGCCCCGCGGATGGGCGGCGGGGCGAACCGGCGTAACCGCTCCTCCGTCGACCCCGATCTCAGCGCCGTGCTCGACATCGGCCGGGTGCGAGACAATGCGGAGGCGGGACACGGACCCGATGGAGGGGAGCGCCTCCCCACGAAATCCGAGCGTGGCGACGGATTCCAGATCATCGAGCGAGGCGATTTTGCTCGTGGCATGCCGGGACACCGCAACCGGAAGCTCGTCAGCATGAATCCCGCAGCCATCGTCCCGCACGCGAATGAGGCCGATCCCGCCGCGTTCCACGTCGATCTCGATCCGGCGGGCGCCTGAATCGAGGCTGTTCTCGACGAGTTCTTTGACGACCGAGGCCGGCCGCTCGATCACCTCGCCCGCGGCAATCTGGTCGACGAGCTCGCTGGGCAGCACACGGATGGGCATGAAGGGAAGGCTCCGGCAAAACGGCTCACTAATGCCGGACCGCCTGGACCGGCAAGGGAGAAGTGTACCGGCGATCGGGGAGTCAGGCCGGGCCGCGTAGGCGGGGGTTGCCTGGGCCGGGCGGCCTACCGCCGGGCGGCGATCCGCGGGCCGACCTGCCGATGACCGCAGGCCTACCGGCGCGCGACGTTACGGGGTTGGCGCGGCCAGCACGCTCGCCACTGTCGCCCGATGCGCCTGGGCGTACCGCGTTCCAACCGGCGGATTCGCCTGAAAATACCCCCGCAGACCGGCGAAAACCGCATCCGCCAGCGCTGCCTGGTGCCGCGTGTTACGCAGGCTGACCTCTTCCTCGGGGTTCGAGATGTACGCCGTCTCGACCAGCATCGAGGGAATATCGGGCGACTTCAACACGACAAAACCTGCCTGCTGCACCTGTGCTTTACGTACCTGCCCCACGGCGTCGAGCGAGCCGATCACGCGCTGGGCGGCGGTCATGCTGGCACTGATGTTCGCTGTTTGCGACAAGTCGAGCAGCACCGAGGCGAGCTGTTTGTCCTTGTCATCGAGCTTCACGCCCCCCATCAGGTCGGCGGCGTTCTCGCGATCGGCCAACCAACGGGCGGCTTCGTTCGACGCTCCGTGCTCGGACAGGACGTACACCGAAGCACCGGACACATCCCGATTCGCAATCGAATCGGCATGAATCGACACGAACATGTCCGCTTTCGCCAGGCGTGCGCGGCCGATACGGTCACGCAGAACGAGGAATTCATCGCGATCGCGTGTTAGGACCGCACGCATTCCCGGCTCGCCGTTGATGCGTTCCGCGAGGGCTCGCGCAATGGCCAGCACTACGTCTTTTTCCCGCGTGCCGCCGTGGCCGATCGCGCCTGGATCCTGGCCTCCGTGGCCGGCATCGACAGCCACCACCACATCACGGCCGCTGTCGACCGGAGCGTGGGCGGCACGAATGATTTTAGGAGTCGTGTCAATTTCCGCCGGCACCGGCGCTGCCGCCGCCGCCGACTGCGCGGCCGAAACATCACCGAGGGTAACAACCAGTTGCCGGCCGCCCACGCCCGGTGTCTGCAACCAAACACTGCGCGTTGGAGCAAGTGTCTTGAGTTGCATGACCACACGTAAGGTCCCGCCCGGCTGTGTCCCGATCCGGAACCCCGACACGACTCCCGTCCCGAGAGGCAGGCGCACGCTGCCGCCCAACCGGGTGTTACCGAGATCGATGACGGCCCGCTGCGGATGATCGAGAGTAAATAGTTTCTCACGCGTGACCGAAGTGAGATCGAGCGTCACCTGGGTGCCGCCGGGAGTCGCGGACACGTGGACGCCGCGGAGTTCAGTACCCGCGGCCCAAGCCAGATTCATCGCAGCCATCAGGGCAGCGACGACTCCAATCCGAAACGCCTTCTTAATCATGGAGTTCGCAATGTAACTTATCGCGTAATCTACGACTCGGGCGACTGCTTTTCAACTGTTTGGCGACACCCGCCCTGCGGTGGCCGCCAGCCTCCCGAGCCATTCCGCGCCGAGCGCGCTCGCCGCGGCAACTTCAATGTCATGTCGGCTGTCTCCGGCGACGAGCTCGATGACGAGATCGGCACCAGGCAGCCGGTCCCCGCCTCGCTCGGGCCACTCGATGAGCCAGAGGTGGCCACCCCTCGCCCACTCCCGTAATCCCAGGTTATCGAGCTCAGCCACATCATTCAGCCGATAGAGATCCAGATGCAGCGCCGTCAACGCACCGATCTCGTAGATCTCAACCAGCGTATAGGTCGGGCTGCGTACGGCGCCGGTAACGCCCAGCGAGCGCAGCAGTCCCCGCGTGAGGGTAGTCTTCCCCGCGCCGAGATCGCCCGTTAGATAGACCACACATAATGTGTTGTCCCCAGCCGGTCTCGTACTGGCAAGCTGCGCTCCGAAGCCCTCCGTTTCCTCTGCTGTCGTTGTGTGAACGACCATTAGGATCAGAGGTTGACGCAGTTATGGAGCTCCCGCGCGATGTCGCTCGCGATCAGGCCGCGCTCCCCCGTACGCGCCGCGGCGTCACCCGCCATGGCGTGGACCAGAACTCCGACGCGCGCGGCCAGCCAGGTATCACGGCACTGCGCCAGAATTCCGGCCACTGCCCCGGTGAGTACATCTCCGGTCCCGGCGCTCGCCATACCCGGGTTGCCTCTCTCGCAGAGCGCCGATATGCGGCCCTTGGCGCCTACGAGCGTTCCCGCGCCCTTCAGCACCACGGTACCGCCGTATCGCGTGACCAGCCGATCGAGCGCGGACAGCCGGTCCGCTTGTATCTCTTCAGTGCTGATGTCGAGAAGACGGCCCGCCTCGCCCGGATGAGGAGTCAGGATCCAGTTATCTCGCGGTGACACGCCCGCCTCAGCGATGAGATTCAAAGCATCAGCATCGATCACGAGCGGCTTATTGGTGGCCAGAACAGCCTGTAGTGCCTCGCCGGCCCACGGCGTACGCCCCAAACCGGGACCGATAGCGATAATTTCCGCGCGCTCGATCGCCTCATCCAGCACGCTCACGTTGGTGAGGGCCAGACAGATCAGCTCCGGCCGCCCCGACGAAATCGCCGCTACGTTCTCGGGGGCAACGGCAACCGTCACCAGCCCCGCGCCAACCCTCAGGCAGGCTTCACCGGAAAGTCGCGTCGCGCCGGGCATTCCGATGCCGCTACCGATGATGAGGACACGACCGAAGTTACCCTTGTGAGCCGCTCGCGGACGCCTGGGCAGGGCGCGTTGGATCTCGGAGTCGACAATGCGCTCCAGCCCTGGTTTGAAATCCGTCGATGACGGCGCGGCAATCTCCAGGTCGTCAAAGTAGACCGTGCCCGCGTACTCGGGGCCATCACCAATGAAAAGCCCTGTCTTGAGGCCGACGAACGTGATCGTACAATCCGCCCGCACCGTGTGACCGAGGGGAAACCCTGTATCGCTGTCCAGACCTGAGGGCACATCCAGTGCGAACACCGGCCGCCCCGCGGAGTTGATTTGCTCGATCACTCGACCGAGATCCTCATGCACTCCACCCCGCAGTCCGGTGCCGAGCAGTGCATCGACAATGACGTCCCCGCCCTGTAGCAGTTCCGCTGTAAAGGGGTGGATCTGCCCCCCGCTGCTCTTGAAGTCCTCGCAAGCCTGGCGCGC
>DATBCZ010000393.1:0-3032 GCA_036270175.1 Steroidobacteraceae bacterium
AGCCTCCCGAATCGACCCCTGTTTCGAATATCGCCACGCGCGCATTGGGCAGACGGCGGAGGACTACGGTCGGGAGGCTGCCGCTGCACTGGAAGCAGAGCTCCTCAGGGTGGGGCCGGAGACCGTCATGGCCTTCATCGCAGAGACGGTCGTGGGCGCCACGACCGGTGCCGTGCCGCCGGCGCCCGGCTACTTGCGTCGCATCCGTGAGATCTGCGACCGGTATGACGTGTTACTCATCCTGGATGAAGTGATGTGTGGCGCCGGGCGCACCGGATCGTTTCTCGCCTGCGAGCAGGAAGGAGTGGTCCCGGACATCGTGACCCTCGCCAAAGGGTTGGCCGGTGGCTATCAGCCGATTGGAGCGGTTCTGTGCGCCGATAAAATCTATGAGGCGTTTGCCACGGGCACGGGCGCCTTTGTGAATGGCCATACCTACAGCGCGCATGCAATCGCTTGCGCGGCGGCGCTGGCGGTGCAGGATGTTATACGCGATGAGGATTTGTTGAGTCGTGTGGGTACGGCGGGGGCGCGTCTGCGCGAGCGCCTGGCGCAGCGTTTCGAGCGGCATCGTTATGTTGGTGACGTGCGCGGGCGCGGCTTGCTCATGGCTGTTGAGTTTGTCGCGGATCGCGAGACCAAGATACCGTTCGATCCCGCGTTGCGGGTCAGCGCGCGGATCAAGGCAGAAGCCTTCGAGCGGGCGCTGTTGGTCTACCCTGGCTCGGGGACGGTTGACGGGCTACGGGGTGATCATGTGTTGCTGGCGCCACCCTACATTGTGACGGATGCGGAGGTCGATGTGATCGTTGAGCGACTTGGCGAGGCTGTTGATGCGGCCACGGCTGACGCCGGATGACCCGCGATCCGCGCTATGACGTTCTGTTCGAGCCGGTTCGCATCGGACCGGTTGTTGCGAGGAACCGCTTCTACCAGGTGCCACATTGCAACGGCATGGGATGGACGCAGCCGCGCGCGCTAGCGGCGCTGCGCGGGGTAAAGGCGGAGGGCGGATGGGCTGTCGTTTCCACCGAGGAGGTGGAGATTCACCCCACGAGTGACTGTGAGCCTTCCCACGAGGGTCGATTGTGGTCGGATGATGACATTCCCGCCCTCGCGATGATGGCCGATGCGGTCCATGAACATGGTGCGCTGGCCGCGATCGAGCTCGTTCATCAGGGTGCTTCCTGCGCAAACTACGGGACGCGCGAGATTCCGCTCGCGCCTTCCCACAGACCGGTCATTCCCTATGCTCCCGTGCAGGCCAGGGCGATGAACAAGCGGGACATCCGTGATTTCCGGCAGTGGCACCGCGACGCAGTGCTGCGCTCAAAGCGTGCCGGGTTCGACATCGTTTATGTCTACGCCTCGCACGACTTGAGCCTGGCGATGCATTTTCTGCAGCGTCGCAAGAATGACCGTAGCGATGAATATGGCGGCACCCTGGAGAACCGGGCCCGACTCTTACGCGAGGTCATCGAGGATACGAAGGACGCGGTGGGGGATCGTTGTGCCGTGGCCGTGAGGCTGGGAGTCGACGAGTTGCTCGGCCCGGACGGTATTACCAGCGCGGGCGAAGGGCGCGAGGTGATCGAAATGCTCGCCGAGCTGCCTGACTTATGGGACGTCAACATCTCCGGTTGGACTCACGACAGTCAGACGTCGCGTTTTGCCAAGGAGGGTTATCAGGAGGATTACGCGCGCTTCGTCAAATCGGTGACGTCCAAGCCGGTGGTGGGCGTGGGGCGGTTCACCTCGCCCGATACGATGGTGAGTCAGATTCGGCGCGGTGTGCTCGATTTTATCGGCGCCGCGCGACCGTCGATCGCCGATCCCTTCCTGCCGAAGAAGCTGGAGGAAGGGAGGGTCGAGGACATCCGCGAGTGCATCGGTTGCAACATCTGCGTGTCCAGCGACTACACGAGCAGCAACCTGCGTTGCACTCAGAATCCAACCATGGGGGAGGAGTGGCGCCGTGGCTGGCACCCGGAGAGGATTCCGACCAGGAGGTCCGAGGGCACGGTGCTGGTGGTGGGTGCCGGGCCCGCCGGGTTGGAGGCGGCGTTGTCAGCGGCCCGACGTGGCTATGAAGTTCACCTTGCGGAAGCAACGACAGAGCTCGGGGGGCGCGTCCTGCGTGAATCGGCACTGCCGGGGTTGCGCGAGTGGTTGCGCGTGCGCGATTGGCGCGTGGGCCAGCTCAACAAGCTGGCGAATGTACACATCTATCGCGACAGCCCGCTCGATGCGTCGAATATTCTCGAGTTCGGTGCGCGGCATGTGGTGATCGCGACGGGCGCACGCTGGCGGCGGGATGGTGTTGGCCGGGAGAACGGGGTCGCGATCGGGGGCTTTGCTGGAGCCGGCGATGGTGTATTCACACCGGACGACATCATGGAAGGCCGGATGCCATCGGGACCGACGGTCATTTTCGACGACGACCATTACTACATGGGCGGCGTACTGGCGGAAAAATGTGTGCATGCGGGGTTGCCGGTTACACTCGTAACACCTGCCGCGATTCCTTCCGCCTGGACTGTCAACACGCTGGAGGCGCTGCCGATCGCACAACGGCTGGCACGGTTGGGGGTGAATGTCGTGCCCTATACGAACATTCGGAGGTTCGACGGCCATAGCGTGCTCCTGGTCAATGGGTTGACGGGCGTGGTGACCGAGCGCGATGCGCGGGCGGTGGTCACCGTAACGGCGCGACTGCCAGTCGACGGCCTTTACGCGACGCTGGAGGGCCGGATGCAGGAATTAGCCGATGCGGAAATCGTCAGCTTGGCGCGTGTGGGCGACTGCTATGCGCCGGGGACGATTCAGGCGGCGGTGTACTCGGGGCATAAATCAGCGCGTGAGCTCGATTCCGCGATGACGTCGGCCAACTTGATACGGCGGGAGCTGCCGTTGGGGGTTACGGCGTGATGGTGAAGTTCGTGTTCGCCGGCCGTTGCCGCACGAGGTCGCTGAAGTTCGCGGCGTCCGCCGGCCGTTGCCTGGCGCGTCTGGCTTCCATTCTGACTGCCGCC
>DATBCZ010000394.1:0-3965 GCA_036270175.1 Steroidobacteraceae bacterium
AGCCTACGTGGCGATCGCCGCCGTGTTCGCACGGTCGAGGCTCGATAGCGTCTCTCCAGTGGCGGAGGCGTTGGTCAAGACGGCAGTCCTGGCGCTCATGATCGTGCTCATCCACCTCGGGTGGCTGCTGGTCGGCGCGTCGCTCTCCAGCGCGCTGCGCGATCGAACGGCATCGCGGATCGTCAATCTCGGTCTTGCCGGAATCCTCGTGATCACGAGCGCGCTCGCGATCCTGAGTTGACGAGGGTGCCGTGCGTGGGCGGCAGCCTACAGCGGTCTCCGGTGCGAATGTCCGAAATGGGTCGGGTGCGGCTGGTCGGGCCAATCTGATCGGCCGCCCAGGGTGGATTGCGGCCTGTCGGCTTTGCGGCGGCGCCGGGCTGAAGCGGACTTTCGTCGCCGAACGATTTGGCCGATTCCGGTCTGGCGGCTCTGTGGCAAGCCGATCAGGAAAGCGGACATCTGCGAGAGCGGTGCTCCCGGCAGCTGTCGACCGAGGCTGTGTGAAAACGCGTTGGTGGGCGGGCGCTTACCGCGTAAGCATGGCGCGGTTGGGCCGGGTCAGGCCCGTATGGCCTGTAGCAGCGGTCCGGTTCCCATGATCGCGAGCACGCGCTTCACGTTGTAGGCCAACACCTGCAGGCTCATCTCGGTGCTGACCCGTTTGAGTGTTCGGGTCAGGAAGTGCGTGGCGCCCATCCAAGCCTTCAGAGTTCCGAACGGATGCTCGGCGGTTTGCCGTCGTATCGCCATGGCTTGCGGCACCTGATCGAGCCGCTTCTGCATGGCATCCAAAATGTCCTCGTGCTCCCATCGCTTCACCCGACGCTCCTTGCCCGTCGTGCATCGGGCCTTGATGGCGCAGGTCGTGCAGTCGTCCCTCCAATAGGCGCGCAACAACATGTCGTTCTCGACGGTGCTGGACCGGAACGGCAGGTGTTTGCCGGCGGGACAGCGGTAGACGTCCTTGCGCGGCAAGTAGACGAAGTCCTGCTTGCCGAACCGACCAGCGACCAGCGCGCCGGAGGTCAGCGTTTTGGGGATATAGGGCACGACGCCCTCGCCCTCGCAGGTGAGGATCTGCTTGCCGGAGAAGTAGCCGCGGTCGGCGAGGACCGTGAGCTGGTCACATCCGATCGCCGCCCGCGCCTGCTGCGATATCGGCACGAGCTGCGCCCGGTCATTGCCGACATTGGTGACGCCATGCGCCACGATCAGGTGATGCTCGGCCTCGACCGCCAGCTGCACGTTGTAGCCGACGATGCCCGTGCCCTTGCCGCTGGTCGCCATCGAACGGGCATCCGTGTCAGTTAAGGAGATCTGCTGGTCCGGTGTCTGCTTGATCGCCTCCTCCAAGGATTGCAGCCACTGCATCTGCTTGTGCAGGACCTCGATCTTCTCGGCCAGCCGGACCGACTTCCCGCTTGCCGCCGTTCCCTCCTGGCGATCGGCAGTGTCCATCGCGGCCATGTAGCGGGCGATGCTCTCCTCAACCTGCGCGATACGGGCGCGCAGCTTGGCCGGCGTGAAGTTCTTGTCGCGGCTGTTGACCGCCTTGAACTTGCTGCCGTCGATGGCGACTAGAGTGTCCGAGAACAGGCCCATGCTGCGGCAGAGCAGGACGAAGCGCCGGCAGGTCGCCTGGATCGCCGGGCCGTTGTCGCGGCGGAAGTCGGCGATCGTCTTGAAGTCCGGTGCAAGACGGCCAAGCAGCCACATCAACTCGAGGTTTCGCTGCGCTTCGCGCTCCAGGCGCCGGCTGGAGGGAACGCGGTTCAGATAGCCGTAGATGTAGAGCTTCAGCAGTGTGCCCGGGTGATAGGCAGGGCGCCCAGTCTCCGCCGGAACGGCCCGCTCGAACCCGAGTTCGGCCAGGTCCAACCTGTCGACGAAAGCTTCGACGACGCGAACGGGGTTGTTCTCGTCGACGTAGTCATCAACGCACTCCGGCAGCAGGAAAGCCTGACGCCGATCCAAGCCCTCAATGTAGCGCGTCATGCTCGCGAATCCGTTGCAGCCCCACTGCGAAGACTCGCATAACGTTCCGACCTTGGGTACCCGGGCCACTCGGTTTTCACACAGCCTCGACCCAAGTCGGCCGTAGGATGCCTATTTGGCTAACCCTGGAAGCGGACGTTTGCTACGCCTCGTTGGAGGCGGCCTGCGCTCGGAGCGGACGCGCTCGTCCGCGATGAGGGCGCCCGAAAGCGGATGTCGCTGCCAAGGCTCGCAGGCGCGGTTTGGGGGAGAAGCGGAATGTCGGGTCTTGGTGGAAAGATAGAAGACCCGACACTTCCTTGGTGACCCATACCGGATCACGCCTTCTCCCCGGGCGCATCAGCCTGCCGCGCGTCAGTCGCGCGATATGGACAGTCCCGCGAGAAGCGAAGCGTACGCGGCGAGCCTGCGGGCTACGAACTCGGTGAAGAGCCGCACGCGCTTCGTCTTGCGTGTCTCCCCCTGCGTGAGAAGCCAGAGCGTTCCATGCATGTGCAGGTCGGTGCCCGGCACCCTCACCAGTAGGGGGTCGGCATCTCCGACGAAGCACGGCAGTGTCGTCACCCCGATCCCTTGCCGTGCCGCAACGATCTGCGCCTCGCCCTCCGTGGTCCTGAACGGAACCCCCGTGGTGCGAACCTCACCCTGGCGGGCCCAGTCCGGGATTCCATCAGTGCTTATGACGATCCACCGGATGGGATCACGCGCACCCGCACGCCACGCGGCTAGTCGATCACGGGACATGTAGACGCCGCCGAACAGCTCCGGTCCCTTCAGGCCGTGAAGATTGAGCGGCAGGGTTTTGCGGTCGTAGACGACGCGGATCGCGACATCGGCCTCTCGGTTGGTCAGATTTGCCAGCTCGCCGTACGCCAAGATTTCCATCTCGATGTCCGGATACAGACGCGCGAAATCGGTGAAGTCCGGCATGAGCAGGTGTGTCGCGAGGGTCGGTGCCAACGTCATCCGCAGTAGCCCGCGCACGCCCTGGTCGCGCCCGAAGACGCGCGTCTCCAGCAGGTGCGACGACGCTTCCATCTGGTCGGCGAACTCGAGGACCTCCTCGCCCGCAGCCGTTAGACGGTAGCCCGAAGGCAGCTTTTCGAACATGTGCGCCCCGAGGCGTTCCTCGAGTTGGGCGATGCGTCGCAGCACGGTTGAGTGATTCACCCCGAGGTGCTCCGCGGCAGCCCGCACCGAGGCTCCGCGCGCGACGGCAAGAAAGTAGCGAACGTCATCCCAGTCGATCATGGTGCAATCCGGCACCGTGGGGTGCGCCTTCCAAAGCCTGTGTCCAACACCATCGAACAGCACCTCGTATGTGGGCCGCACGGGCGGTCATCATAGTCTATGTCGACAAGCGCGGCCCAATTCCGAACGGCGAACACCGATCGTCGCGGCTCGCGTCAGTCGTCCAGCCGGATCGATTTCGCACCACCGATGTGCGCGCTTCCGCACTCAACGCCTTACGCCGGCGGACCCATGTCGAAACTCTCGGGGGCGTCCCCAATCGACCAAAGATGGAGCCTGAAAGGAGAAGTCATGGGAAAGCTCGAGGGTAGGGTTGCAGTCATCACGGGTGGATCGAGTGGCATAGCGCTGGCGAGCGCCAAGCGGTTCGTTGAAGAAGGTGCCTATGTTTTCATCACGGGCCGGAGGCAGGAGGCGCTCGACGAGGCCGTTAAGCTGATTGGCCGGAACGTGACCGGCGTGCGCGGCGACGCGGCCAATCTCGACGACCTCGACCGCCTGTTCGAAACAGTCAAACGGGAAAAGGGCAAGATCGACGTCCTGTTCGCGAGCGCTGGCACGGGCGAAGCCGTCAAACTGGGCGAGATTACCGAGCAGCACTTCGATGCGGCCTTCGGCCTGAATGCGCGCGGAACGCTGTTTGCGGTTCAGA
Organism: Steroidobacteraceae bacterium; assembly: GCA_036270175.1. Taxonomy (GTDB): domain Bacteria; phylum Pseudomonadota; class Gammaproteobacteria; order Steroidobacterales; family Steroidobacteraceae; genus 13-2-20CM-66-19. Next base: position 3,902 of record DATBCZ010000394.1, read on the forward strand.
AGGCGTTGCCGCTGTTCAACGATGGCGGATCGATCTTCATGACCGGGTCAGTTGCTTCGGTGAA
>DATBCZ010000395.1:0-5334 GCA_036270175.1 Steroidobacteraceae bacterium
CCAAGACAACCAACAATTGAGCATGCGCAGCCGCGGCTTCACCCTGCTCGAGCTGTTGGTCGCAATGTTCATTGCGGCCATCATGTTTGCCATCGGCTATGGCGCCATCAACCAGGCTGTCAACAATCACGGCGCCCTGCAGGAACAGCAGGCGCGTCTGGTTGAACTGCAGACCGCGGTGCGCGTGCTGGAGCAGGACTTCGTGCAACTCGAGCCGCGCCCGGTTCGGCAACCCGTCGGGGACGGCTGGCTGCCCTCGTTGCTGGGTCAGGCTGACCCGACGGCGCAACCGATGCTGCAGCTGAGTCGGGGTGGCTGGAACAATCCAACCGGCCTGCAGCGGCCGGGATTGCAACGCGTCGCCTACTTCTTCGAGAAGAACACGCTGCGGCGTGAGTACTGGACTGTCATGGATCCGACGCTGCAAAACACGACTCTCAAACGAGACCTGCTGACTCATGTGAAGACGGTGACGTTCCGCTATATGGATGTGTCACACCAGTGGCAAACCCAGTGGCCACCGCCGGCGGTCGCGGGCTCCACCGGACAGGAGAGCTACTTGCGCATGCGTCCGATCGCGGTCGAAATCACACTCGACACCGAGGATTGGGGCAAACTCGTCCGCACCATCGAGGTCGCGGGTTGACTTCGCCCAACAAGCGCTCACGGCAGTGGCGCAGTGGGCGGTTGCCCGCGCGGCAAAGAGGTATTGCCCTCCTCGTCGCGGTTCTGTTGGTCGCACTCGGGACGATGATTGCGGCCGCGATTGCCTACGAGAACGCGATGACGGCGCGGCGCGGCGCGGCGACCTTCGCGCTGGACCAGAGCGTTCTGATCGGCGAGGCCGCCGAGGCGCTCGCGGCTTACGGTTTGCGCGAGGTGTGGCGCTCCGACAAGCTGCACACTTATATCGGTCAGGGTTGGGACAAGCCGGTAGGGCCGGTCGAAGTCGTCCCCGAGGTCATGCTGACCGCGTCCCTCGAGGACCTGTCGGGGCGCTTCAACCTCAATTCCCTCGTCAACGCTGACGGAACGGTCAACCAGACTGCATTCGCCGCCTTCCAGCAGCTGCTGAGCTATCTCGAGATCGAGCCGAAATGGGCGGGATACCTCGTCGACTGGATCGACCAGGACATGGTGCCCCAGAACCCCGATGGGGCTGAGGACAGCGTCTACATGGGACAGTCGCCGCCCTACCGCACACCAAACATGTACATCACGAGCGCGAGCGAGCTGCTGGCGCTGCCGGGGTTCGGCCACGATCGCTACAAGAAGCTGGCGCCTTATGTCGTGGCGCTACCGATCGACGCCAAGCTCAACATCTGCACGGCTCCGGGACCGGTCCTCGATGCCTACACCCCCGGCCGGCGCGAATACGGCGTCGATCCCGCGGGACTGCAGAAGAGCCGGGAGAGTGCGGGCGCCTGTTTTCCGTCGCTGCAGGAATACCAGCAGGCCTTCCAGTCGGCGGCGCCGGCCAAGCCCGCCACGCAGCCGACGAAGCCGGGCTTCAATAACTCCAATAATCAGGGTGCCGGCAGTAGCGGCGTGGAGTTCGCTACGAATTCGAGCTACTTCCGCCTGACCAGCTTCGTTACAATCGGTAGTACAGAATTCAACCTATACAGCCTGTTGTACCAGGACGCGACGGGCAGCGTACGTCCCCTACTTCGCAGCTACACTCCGGATTGACCGGTTGATCAGGGAAACCCCGCATGGCTGACTGGCTTCTGCTCAGGCTCGCTCGCGCACCGGACCAGCCCGCTACCTGGCTGGTGGTCGACCCTCGTGGCGTCGCCACCGGACCGCCGCAAAGCGGCCCTCTGTCGCTCGCTGCACCGCGCAGCGCCGGGCGCCGCATCTGCGTGCTGGTCCCGGGCACCGATGTCCTGGTCGCCGAGCCGGAGCTGCCCACGAAGGCGGGCACCAAGTTGCTGCAGCTCGTGCCCTACGCCCTGGAGGAACAGCTCGCCGACGACATCGACGATCTGCATTTCGCGATCGGCCGGCGGCCGGCGGATTCGACTCGAACACCGGTGGCCGTCGTCACCCGCGCCCTGATGGACCAATGGCTCACGGCCTTGAAGTCAGCCGGTCTCGAGCCCGAAGCGATGTATGCGGACAGCGACCTTCTGCCCCACAACCCGGGACAGGCGGTGGCACTCCTGGAGGAAGACGTCATTGTGGTGCGCCCTCCGTCGGGCTCGCCGGTCACACTACCGGCGGACGCCCTGCAGGAAGCGCTGGAAATGGCGCAGTCGACCAGCCCAGAGGGCGGCGGCTCGGGGCGCGGGCTCATTCTCTACACGGGCGCCCCTGAGTGGCACGAGCACTCGGCGCAGGTCGAATCGCTTCGCGAGCGGTTCGACGGTATCAAGATTCAACTCCTCGCCAATGGGCCGCTGGCCCTGTTTGCCCAGCAGTTACCCACGGCGACGGCGACGAACCTCTTGCAGGGAGCTTACACACCGACGACCTCGCGGGCCGTGGGTGTGCGGGCCTGGCGTGTTGCCGCGATTCTGCTGGCCAGCCTCCTCGGCCTGCATATTGCGGGTAAAGCCGTTGAACTGAGCCTGCTGAAGCGTAATGAGCATAAGTTGGATGTCTCGATCCGCGAGGCCTTCCAGACGGCCCTGCCGGGAGAGGCAAGCACGCCCGATGCACGCAAGCTGATGGAGCAAAGGTTGGCTGCCGCGCGCAACGGAAGTACGAACGGTCTGCTGCCGGCGTTGGAAGCCTTCGTGCAAGCGCGCAGCGCGGCTCCCGGTACCACGGTGCAGGCGATGAGTTTCCGCAACGGATCGGTTGACCTGAAGATCGCAGCGCCCGACGCCTCGAGCCTGGATCGCATTGGCCAGGCCCTGCGCAGCAATGGCTGGCAGGCGGACCTCACCTCGGGCACCAACGTGGCCAACGGCTACGAAGGACGCCTCCAGATTCACTCGAGCGGATCATGAAGCTGCCATTCGCCACCAACCTGTCACTCGACTCGCTGTCGGAACGCGATCGCCGCACGCTCCTCATTGGCGGTGTGATCGCGGCCCTCCTGCTCCTGTATGTGGTCATCCAACTCGACAGCAGCGTATCGAGTGCGCACAAGCGCATTCTCAAGAAACAGACCGACCTCGCGTGGATGCGAACCGCGGCCCCGGAGCTTGCGGCCACTGGCGGTACGCATGTCGGAGTGAACGGACAATCGCTGCTCGTCCTCGTTGACAGCTCGGCGCGGGAGTCGGGGCTGGCCAGCGCGCTCGCTGGCAGTGACCCGGCCGGACCGGGTGGCTTGAGCGTGCGCTTTCAGAAGGCTCCTTTCGATACTTTGATTCCCTGGCTCGCTCGCCTGTCACAGCAGAACGGAATCCGGGTAGATACGGCCTCCATTGAAAGCGCCGGCAGTCCTGGGCTCGTGAACGCCGCCCTCGTGTTGCACACGGATTGAGCGCGGTGCGACGAGGCGTTTTGATCACCGTATTAGCGGTGGTGGCTTTTGCTGTAATTGTGATCGCGCGACTGCCGGCGAGTTGGGTTGTACCTGAACCGCCGTCTGCGGTTTCGTGCGCGGCCGTCGACGGCTCGATCTGGAATGGTACCTGCGCGGGTCTGGTCGCGCAGGGTTCGCCGGTTGGCGATTTGGTTTGGGACGTGCACGCTCTCCGCTTGTTGAGTGGGAAGCTTTCGGTGAACGTGGTTCTGACCCGGCCGACCGGTTCCGTGCGCGGCGACTTTGATGTCGGACTCGATAAGAGTGTCACCGCTCGCAATGTGCACGCGGAGTTGCCGCTCGATGAGGACTTGATGTCCCTGATGCCGCGTAACTTGCGCACCATACATGGGAACGCTCGCGCCGACATCACGCTCGCTCATGTTGCGAAGGACATCGTGACCCAACTCCAGGGGCGCATCGAGCTGCACGATCTCGAAGACCGGGACCGCGAGGTGACGCCGCTCGGGAACTACTCGGTGACGTTTCCGGGTGGGAGCGGCGGCGATCCCACCGGGCAACTGCAGGATCTCGGTGGCCCGCTGTCCGTGCAGGGGACGGTCCGTCTGATGCAGGACATGCCGGGGATTGATTTGCAGGGTTACATTACGCCGCGCGCTGATGCCGCGCCTTCACTCGTGAATCAGCTGCAGCTTCTGGGCTCGCCGGATTCGCAGGGGCGTCGCGAGTTTGGTACTCAGCTGACGTTCTAACGCACGCGGTCGCGGGTCGCTCGGCCCGACGCTCAACTCATAACTCCCGGAACGCCCCGAGTAGCGGGAAGTACAGCCCGGCTCGCACAGGGTTGGGCCCAAGGCCACGTGCCAGGGCAACGTAGGTTTCGAGCTGCGAGCGATAGCGCTCCAATTCCTGCGTCAGAAATGTGTTCAGCCCGCCTCCCTCGTGTCGGCTCGTCTTGAAGTCGATCACCCAGCGTGTACCCTCACGATCTACGAACGAGCGGTCGATGATGACTTGCGTGAGTCGTCCGGACGCTATGCCGGTCAAGGCGAGTTCACTACGCGCCTCGCGATGATCGGGGGCGAATATCCAACGTCCTCGCTCATCGCCGACGGTGTTTGTCAAAGCTTCGAGTACGCGATCCGTGGCTCGTGGCAGATCCCGGTCCGGTACGCCGTGGCGCCGCAGTTGGTGGCTGTAGACTTCACGGTCCGCCTCGATACGAGCGCGTGTCGGCAGCGTGGTGACACTGGCGAAGGACTCCAGCGCGGCATGCACGACGGTGCCGATGTGGCGGCCTGTTTCGCCTACCCAGCTGAACTCCGGGGGTTCGAGGGATTGGTGGCCTATGGGGAGGCGGGTGAGGTTGGTCACCGCGGCGTCGAATGAGGGGGGCGACCAGTTGGCGGGGAGGCGGCGTAGGGGGTGGGCTGTTGGTTGTGTCGTGAGGACGCTCTCCTGTGTCGCGAGGGCGGCTTCTGTCGTGAGGGCGGCTTCTGTCGTGAGGGCGCTCGCCTGTGTCGTGAAACCGGCTTCCGTCGTGGGGCCGACATCGCCGGATCGCGCGCCGCTCCATGCCGCGTCGCCCGATGGCGCGCTCGCGCTTGATAGCGCGCCCCACTCCTTGACCCCTCCGTGTCGTTCTCCCGCTTTGAAAGCTGGGCCGAGCGCAGGCCAAAGGCATGCTAGTAGAGTCCCCGTCCGCGGTAGCACCGTGCCGTCCTGTTTTACCTTTGGGGCGCCTGATAGATAGAGCGTCTTCTTCGCCCGCGTGGCTGCGACGTAGAGCAGCCGCGTCTGCTCATTGGCGGCTCGCTTCGCTATGAGGCGTTTCAGGTAGATGCCCACCGTGCCCCCTGAATCGTCCCCAATGGCCGGCACGGGAGCCATGA
>DATBCZ010000396.1:0-6692 GCA_036270175.1 Steroidobacteraceae bacterium
TCCCCGACCGCTCCGTTGACATTCTCGGTGGGCTTTTCGGACAGCTCTTACAACGAGCTGCCTTTCGCGCGCCAGGTAGCGCGCCACTGTGACACACGGCATCACGAAGAGTTGCTCGCGCCGGACTATCTGGCAATGTTGCCGGACGTGGTGGCGCAACTCGACCAGCCCATAGCCGACTTCTCCGTCTTCCCGACACTGTTGGTGTCGCGCATGGCACGCAAACACGTGACAGTCGTGCTCGGCGGCGATGGGGGAGATGAGCTCTTCGGCGGCTACGATGCTTACCAGGCGGATTCCTACAGCGCGCGCCTGCTCGACTGGCTGCCGCAGCCGTTGCGCGCCAGCCTCGACCAGTTGGCGCGTTTGCTGCCCCTGGGGACGGGCAAGCGCGGCGTCGGCAACCAGGTTCGCCGCTTTCTGGAAGGCGCGGCTCTGCCGGCGAGTTGGCAACATATGCGTTGGATGGTTTTCCTGCAGGCCCACAGCCGCACGCAACTGTATCGGCCGCAATTTCGTGCCGCCGTTCGGGATCAGACCGGCGACCTCATTCTTGCAAGCCTGCGCGCGGGCTCAGCGAGACGGCCCGGGAATCCGGACCGTCTGGGTGCCCAGATGCAATGCGATCTGCGGTTCTACCTGGCGGAGAACATCCTCCCCAAGGTCGATGCGATGAGTATGTCCGGCTCCCTGGAAGCCCGCGTGCCCTATCTCGACAACGAAGTCATCGATCTCGCGCTGTCGATTCCCTCCAGTCTGAAGGTGCACCGCGGGGTGAGGAAATGGATTCTGCGCGAAGCGTTTGCCGCGCGACTGCCCCAGGAGATCCTCCAACGGGGTAAGGAGGGCTTCAGCATGCCAATGAAGAATTGGCTGAACAACGAGTGGAATCCGCTGATGCACGAACTCCTGAGCGCGGCGAATCTGGCGCGCGACGGATTCTTCGACGGTCGCCACGTCGACCAACTCATGCGACAGCACGAGGCCCGCACCCACAATCACAGTCATCTGCTGTGGGCACTCATGGTGTTCCAACTGTGGCGGGACCGGTTCGCTTCGGCAGGTGCCCGCCGCGAGATGGCGCTCGATGTGGCGTGACCCGACACGTATGGCCACCGAGCTCCACGATGTGATCGTCGTGGGCGGTGGCATCCACGGTGCCTGCGCAGCCTGGGAGGCGGCGCGCCGCGGACTCAAGGTCGCTTTGATCGAGGCGGGCGATTTCGGCCAAGGAACTTCCAGCAACAGCTTACGCACCCTACATGGCGGCTTGAGGCATCTGCAGAGAATGGATTTCGCGCGTATGCGCGAGTCGATTCGTGCGCGACGGGAATGGCTGCACCTGGCGCCTCATCTGACGCGACCCATGCGGTTCCTGCTCCCCACCAGCGGGCACGGCGTCAGAGGGCCGGGGGTGATGCGAGCCGCGCTGTGGATCAATGATCTCGTCGGCGCCGATCGGAATAGAGGGGTGCGCGAGGACCGGCATCTGCCGCGCGGCTCGGTGCTAGGGTCCGGCGAGTTGCAATCCTCATGCCCCGGACTGCCCGTCACCGGCTGTAACGGGGCCGCTGTCTGGTATGACGCCGTCTGTTTGAATACCGAGCGACTGCAGCTCGCTGTCGTCAGGGCCGCAACGGCTTGTGGCGTGCAGGTGGCCAACTACGTGCGAGCACTCCGCCCCATTGTGGCGGAGGGCACCATTTGCGGAGTTCGTGCCCGTGACGAATTGACCGGATGCGAGCTGGATCTGCGCGCACCGGTAGTCATCAACGCCGCCGGACCTTGGGTCGACGAATGGCTAACCGAGGTTCCCGAACGGCGGCTCACTCCGGTTTTCAGGGCGTCCAAGGCCTTCAACCTGTTGACGCGGCCGCTGCCTTTCCGGGATGCCCTGGGGCTTTCCGTGGCGCCGCGAAACCGCTCAGCCGGCAGCCGTGCCAATACGTACTTCATCATTCCCTGGAATGGCTTTTCCCTGGTGGGGACTCGTCATTTGCGCTGTGATCACGCCGCGCGCTCGGCTCGGGTGAGCCGCGAAGAGGTGCTCGAGTTCGTTACGGATCTCAACACGGTCCTGGGCGGGAATCGTCTGAGCGGCTCGGATGTGCACCACGTCTATGCCGGACTACTGCCGGAAGCTGATAGAACTCCCGGGCTCGACGTCGTCCTCGAGCGCGCACCACGTATCATTGATCACACGAACGACGGGATGCGGGGCCTACTGTCCATTGTCGGTGTGAAATGGACGACGGCATGCACTGTGGGAGCACGGACTGCCGCACTGGCATGCCGGTTGTTGCGAAAGCCAGAGCAACCCACGCGACCGCGAACTCTGGAGGAAGGCGGTAACCCGATTCGCCGCACCCAAGGGTCAGAAACGGTGCCCGAGCTCGAGCCGTCTCTGCTCGAACACCTCGACGACATCTACGGGCCGCAGAGGAATCAGGTCATCGCCTTGCTGAGGGATGACCCGAGGTTCGGGGAGCGTGTCGTGCCTGACATGCCTGTGGTGATGGGGCAGGTGGTGTACGCCGTGCGCGACGAGATGGCACTACACCTGCGAGACGTGATCATGCGCCGCCTCCCGCTTTACTTGAGCAATGAACTCGACCACACCGCGCTGTTTGCTTGCGCAGTGCTGATGGCGCGCGAGTTGCGTTGGAGTCGGAGCGAGATGATGACTGAAGTCGAGGAAGTCGAAGCCGAGCTCGCCGCAGTCCCGCGGCCAGGGGGCCGAGCGGGACCCGTGCCCGATTGCCGCCTGATAGCGAACGAAAGTTAGATACGGAGACGATCATGTCAGCCCAAAGTAATCCGCTCCCCAAGACACCCGACGCGCTCGAGCCGCCGCCGGCCACCGAGTTGCCCTGGCAGCTGCAGATGTACCGGAAGTCGCTCAAGAAGCGCCAGAAGGTCGAGCTGCTGATGAAGCTGATGGGGCCGCCGCACGACGCGCGCTGCCTGCTCATCTCCGGCCACGACAACAACGGCGCCATGAACCACGAGTTTCGGGCTGCCGGCGGCCAGTGGAGCTGGGGACAGGTGTATCCCCAAGGCATCGCCGAGATGTCGGAATTTCTTCGCGATCCTGTCGCGCACATCGACATTGACCGGTTTCCCTTCGCCGCGGGGGCGTTTGATGTCGTAATCGTGATCGATGTGCACGAGCACTTCCGCCACACCGAGGGCTTTAACAGAGAGATCGCCCGTGTGTTGGCACCCGGCGGCCTGGCGATCGTCACGACACCCAACGGCGAGACGCGCCTCCCCGTGGCTGCCCTGAAGAGAGTCATCGGAATGGGACCCGAGACATACGGGCATGTCGTGCAGGGATACAGAGTGCGCGAGCTCGAGCAGATGCTACGGGCCGTGGGGATGCAGCCGGTAGGCTCGGGAGGTTACTCCCGCTTCTTCACCGAGCTCGCGGAGCTCGTCATCAATTTCGCCTACGTAAAGATTCTCGCGAAGAAGAAAGAACATCCACCGGTGATGGAAGGCACGATTGCGCCGACCTCGAGAAAAGAGCTCGAAGCGGTGCGGAAGGAGTACCGGATGTACTCCCTCATTTATCCTTTCATGTACCTGTTTTCCCTCCTCGACAAGTTGGTTCCCGGCCGCGGCGGTTATGCGGTGGCGGTCGCGGCCAGGAAGCCGGGATGACGACCACGCGGGCGTTGGTAACGGGAGCGGGAGGGTTCATAGGCTCTCATTTTGTGCGTCATCTCGCGACGCAGGGTTGGGCCGTGCGCGCGCTCGACGTTCATTCGCCTGCGGTTGGGTTCGATGGTGGCATCGAATATCGAATCCAGGATATTCGCGACGAGCCGACCCTGAGTGCGGCGCTCGAGGGCGTCGACTATGTGTTCAATCTCGCCAGTGTACATTTGGATGTGCACGCGAGCTACGAGCAGTTCCGGTCTGTCAATGTGCAGGCGTTGGGGCGTTTGGTCGAACTCAGCGCCGCGGCGGGGGTGAAGCGACTGGTGCAGGTGAGTAGTGTCGGCGTGTACGGCAACGTTGTCTCCCCGCCTGCAAAAGAGGACGCGCCGCTGAACCCGGAGAACGACTACGAGCGCACGAAGGCGGCGGGGGAGGCGGCCGCGAAGTCCGCGGCTGCGCGCACTGGACTCGATCTGGTGGTCGTGAGGCCGTCTTGGGTGTATGGCGCGGGCTGCCCGCGGACGGCGAAGCTGCTGCGAGCTCTGCGCCAGAGGAGTTTCTTCTACATTGGCAAAGGCAGAAATCTGCGCCATCCCGTGTATGTCGACGATCTGCTCGCCGGCCTGGAGCAGGCGGCGCTGGCCGGCCCCGAGATCGCGGGAGCGACATTCAACATGGCGGGCCCGAGCTGGATGACGGTGGAGGAGATGGTAACCCAGTTTGCGGAGGCCATCGATGTGAGGCCGCCTGTGCTGCACGCGCCGCGCTGGCTGGGGCTCACGGTCGGTTGGTCCGCTGAGCAACTCGGCGCCGTCCTGGGCAGGGAGCCGCCCGTCTCGAGGCGAACGTTGGCGTTTTTCGATAACGACAATGCGTTCGATATCGGCGCGGCGCGCCGGGCGTTTGGATTCGATCCGCGGACTGAGCTACTTGGCGGCGTGCGCCGGGCTGTTGCCGGCTTGCGGTAGCTCCTGCCGTAGGTGGGGGATCGCCATCCACGCAGCGATCGCAGCACGGAGCAGCCAGCCCGTCGAGATCGCATACAACACCGCGACGAGACCCCAGGGCGCCGCCGCCAGCGCGGCACCGACACTCACTCCAATCGTCGTCCAGGAGACCATGCTCAACACGCGCAGGCTTCTGTCCTGCGCGAGCGCAATGACGATTCCGGTCGCAAACGCGCTGCAGACCTTCAAAATCCCGGCGGTGAGCGCTGCCATCATCAGAGGGGCGCTCAGGTCGTAGCGGCCGGACAGGAGCCCGTGCGCCAGCGGGGGAGCGACGAGCCAGATGACCAGGGACCCCGCGCCGATCACAGCCGTGACGTGGATCCCCTCACGACGCAAAAGCCTGCGTCGCTCGGCAACACTCCTCGCGCCTCGAAGGTTCGGTGTCAGGGTAAAAAGCACGGCTGCCTGAAGCATGCGGAACGGCGACCCTACGAGCGCCGCGACGACGCCGAATAGGGCGAGCGCCTGCACACCGACGAGCGGGGCGAGCAGCAGTCTCTCGAGCTGCAGGAACACCGAATTCGAAGTGTGAATCGCGACCAGGGATAAGGCCTCCCCCAACAGGCTCGCCGGCCTCGGTTGGACACCTCCCGCGCCTACACCCGGACTCCGCGCAACCCATCTCCAGGCAACTACGGCGCCCAGCATCCCCGCAAGCGCGATCAGGACACAAGGTACCAACGCGGTGCGCCTGCCAAAGCACGCTGTGAGCAACGCGGCGAGCAACAGCGTCCAGTTGGAAAGCTGCAGCATCCAGACTGCGGCCCCAAACTGCCGCTGTCCCTGAAAGTGACCGGCGATCGCCTGCGTGACCCCGGAGGCGACGGTCGCCGCGAACACACACATCAGGAGGGAGAATTCGAGGTGATAGAAGATCGCCGTAAGGACGGTAGTCAGCAGGGCCATCGAGGTCGAGATGCCCAGTACCGTCCGGCGAAAAGCGGCATCGAGGCGCAGACCCTGGCGTCCCAACACCAGATCGAGTCCCAGCGGGGCGGCCAGTCCGGCAACCGACACGATTCCGATGAGGAGGCAGACAACAGCGTACTCGGGCGACGGAAGTATTCGTGCGAGAACGAGGTTACTCAGAGTAAAGGCAACCCCGCCGAACCCCAGCGCTGTCGCCGCTCGCAGGGACTGCGACTGCAAAAGTTCTCGCAACATCAGGCCGCCGCGGTCCGCGCTGGCGGGTATTGATCCCCACGCGGCTGGCTCGAGGGAAGGTCCGCGGGCACCGGCCGAGGTCCCGACAGGAGCCGGCGATCCCACAAGCTGAGATTCAACAGGCCCCAGAACAGGTGGCTGTGGTTGTGCCGCCGCTGCTGATGCTCGCGCCAGCGGCGCTCCAGGGCCTCCTTGTGGAAGTACTGAGCGACGAGCGGCGAGGAGAAAACCTCGTCGCGGGTGAGCTGCAACAGCTCACCGCGAATCCAGTTCTTCATGGGAATGCTGAAGCCCTGCTTCTTGCGGGTGGCGATGCCTGGCGGCAGGCGTTCCTGCATGGCGTGCTTCAAGAGCCACTTGGAAGTGAAGCCCCGGAGCTTGAGACTCGTCGGCAGGGAATAACAAAACTCCACGACCCGGTGATCCAGGAAGGGCGGCCTCACTTCCAGCCCGCACGCCATCGACATCTTGTCCACCTTCATGAGGACGCTGTCGGGGAGAACGGTATTGAGCTCGATGAACTGCTCGCGCGGGCCGCGCGCCCGCGGAGCGAGCCGTGCCCAGCGCTTTACCGGCGCAAAGGGATCGGCGTCGACACTACGCAATAGGTCTGTATTGAACAGTTGTGCCGCATCCTCCGGGGCTAGAAAGTACTGCCAGCGAATGTGTGCTCCGTCGGTGTGCAGAACAGCGCCTTGCAGGAACCGTTTGAGAAGGTTGCGCGGCCCCTTTTTGTGGCTGTCGTCCGGCAGGAGGTCGATGATGGCGCGATAGAGGTGCGAGCGGAAAGGCAGTGGCACGAGTTCCAATGCCGCGGCCGCCTTGCTCGCCTTGAAGCGGTCGTAGCCCATCAGA
>DATBCZ010000397.1:0-15430 GCA_036270175.1 Steroidobacteraceae bacterium
AACGTGTTGAAGAGCCGCCCACCGGGTAACCGCGACCCCAAGCCGGAGGAAGTTGCTGCCTGCCTGCCCTACCTGGTGCGGCAGATCGCGCTTCTGCAACCCCGACTCATGCTGGCCGTCGGGCGGATAGCGGCGCAAAACCTGCTGAGTACGGACCTGTCCCTGGGCCGCCTACGGGGCAAGGTGCACCACTTTGGCGAGCTTAATACCCCGCTCATTGTCACGTATCATCCGGCGTATCTCCTGCGCCAACCGGCTGACAAGGCGAAGGCGTGGGAGGACCTGAAGTTCGCACGCAGCGTCTTCCGACAACTGACGGATCGCGTAGGTACCGATGGCGACCTCTCCTGAGCTACTGCAGTCCGCTCCTGACGTTGTAATCCGCCCCATGACCGAGATGGACGTGGTGGGCGTGGTCGCGCTCGAGAGAGGCTCGTACCAGTTTCCCTGGAGCGAGGGGATTTTCCGCGACTGTTTGCGAGTTGGGTACACCTGTCGTGTGGTGACTTCGGCGAACCGGCTCATCGGCTATGGCGTCATGAGCGTGGGCGCGGGTGAGGCGCACATTCTCAACTTGTGCATCGATGAGGGTTTCCGCTGCCAGGGGATTGGCCGCCGCATGCTGGACTATCTGCTCGACAAGGGGGCCGCGGCCGGCATGAGCGAGGCCTTCCTCGAAGTGCGGCCCTCGAACACGGCCGCAATCCGCCTCTACCTGTCGCTCGGCTTCGACCAGGTGGGTATGCGGCGGGGTTACTACCAGGCTGTTGGCGGCCGGGAAGATGCGGCGGTATTGAAACTCGCCCTGCGCGGACGGCGCAACCGTAACCCTTAGAGCGTCCCGGCCGAGTTGGATCGAGGATCCCGCCAGTTGCAATTGCAGCGCCTTGGTCGCTATTCCCAATCCGCGTGATCGCTAGTGTGAACCGTAGATAAACGGTCTCGATACGGCGATGACCGGAGCGTCGTATGTGTGACTGGCGTCACATCGGAGCTCTGTTACAAATCGTTACCGTGCGCCGCCTGAGATCCCTGGCCGCATGGGCGGACTGTCCGCTCGACGGCGGGAACTGGAGACTACGAGATGACTAACATGTTGGGACGTTTCGCGCTGTTTGCCCTGTCGTACGGCGCGCTTGGTTCGTTCGCGCACGCCGGCGATCTGGATGTCGGCGTTACCATCCGGGGGGAAATCGTCCCGGGTGTTTACGGTCGCGTGGACCTGGGCGGTCGCGCTCCACCACCAGTGGTTTATGCCCAGCCAATGATCATCGAGGCGGCTCCCCCGAGTGTTGCCGTCGAGCCGTTGTATTTGCATGTTCCGCCCGAGCATGCGCACGACTGGCGGAGGCATTGCCACGAGTACAATGCGTGCAATCGACCTGTTTACTTCGTCCGCTCGAGGGAGTATGCGCCGGAATACATCCATCGGCCGGAGTATGAGCGTCGCCGTGAGGAGGAGTTTGCACGGGCCCGTGAGCTCGAGCGGGCGCGTGAGTACGATCGCGTGCACGAACGTGACCACGAACATGGTTACGACCGCGACCATGACCGTCGTGACCACAACGACGACCATGGGCACCGTGATCACGACGATCGTGACCATGGCCGCGATCATGATCACGAGCACGACCACGACCACGATCGCTGAGTCGACGGCGATCGCCGAGTCGACCGCGATCGCTCGATCTCAGGCGCTGTTTGGCGCGCGCCGCGGGAACTGATGCCGCCGCGCGTTGCCGCGACTCCGCGCTGACTCAAGTCCGCTCATTCGAGCGGACTTGACCTTTGGAAGATCGGTCTCATCTACCGGGGCTGGCCGCTATCGCAGAGGGCTGCGGGCGTCCGATCCCGGACGACCCTATGGTCTGCGGTGAGCACGTTACAATACGCGCGCCATCTTCAGGCCGAAGTCTTCAGGTCATGCCGGGAATTGTCTGATGCCGATCGACGAAATCTCTAATGAAATCAAGCGGCGGCGCACGTTCGCTATCATCTCCCACCCCGACGCCGGCAAGACCACACTAACCGAGAAACTGCTGCTGTTCGGGGGCGCCATCCAGATGGCGGGTACCGTGAAGGGGCGCAAGGCGGCCCGGCATGCGACGTCCGACTGGATGCGGCTCGAGCAGCAACGCGGAATCTCGATCACCTCCTCGGTCATGCAGTTTCCCTATCGGGACGACATCGTGAACCTGCTCGATACGCCAGGACACGAAGACTTCTCCGAGGATACGTACCGTACGCTCACGGCGGTCGATTCGGCGCTCATGGTCATCGACTGCGCCAAGGGCGTCGAGCAGCGCACTATCAAGTTGATGGAGGTTTGCCGGCTGCGCGACACGCCGATCATGACTTTCATCAACAAGCTCGATCGCGATGGGCGGCAGCCCATCGAGCTCCTCGACGAGATCGAGAAGGTGCTCAATATCCGCACCACGCCGATTACCTGGCCCATCGGCATGGGGCGCGAGCTGCGTGGCATCTATCACCTGCTCGAGGATCGCATTTACGCCTACGAGGCTGGCGATAAGGGCAGGGTCGGGGAGAATCGTACGATCGAGGGAATCGCCAGTGCCGAGGCGCGCGAGTTTCTCGGCGACATGGCAGCGGCCTTCGATGATGAGATCGAGCTCGTGAAGGGCGCCACGGAGGTGTTCGATCCCGAAGCGTATCGGGCCGGCCGCCTCACACCGGTTTTTTTCGGGTCCGCCATCAACAACTTCGGTGTGGAGGAGTTGCTGGCTTCGTTTACGGTCCACGCGCCGGGTCCCCTGGAGCGCGAAACGCGCGAGCGGATGGTCGATCCGTTGGAGCCGGCGTTATCCGGCTTCGTGTTCAAGATCCAGGCGAACATGGACCCCGCGCACCGCGACCGTATCGCGTTCCTGCGCCTGTGCTCGGGAAAATACACGCGCGGCATGCGCCTGTACCACGTACGGCTCGGCAAGGAGGTCCGCGTTGCCGATGCGCTCACGTTCATGGCTTCGGATCGTGCCGCGGCGGAAGAGGCGTTTGCGGGCGACATCATCGGTCTTCACAATCACGGGACGATCAACATCGGCGATACGTTCACCGAAGGCGAGCGTCTCAGCTTCACGGGTGTTCCTAACTTCGCGCCCGAGTTGTTTCGCCGTGCGGTGCTGAAGGACCCCTTGAAAATGAAGGCGTTGCAGAAGGGGCTGTCGCAGCTGTGCGAGGAAGGCGCGACGCAGCTTTTCAAGCCATTGCGGAACAACGACCTCATACTCGGGGCCGTCGGGCAATTGCAGTTTGAAGTCGTGGCGTTCCGCCTGCAGGACGAGTACGGCGTGCAATGTGTGTTCGAGACGGTGAACGTTTACACAGCACGCTGGATCAGCGGCGGCGACGAGCAGAAGATAGAAGAATTCCGCGCCAAGGCGTATGACAATCTCGCCGTCGATCACAGCGGCGCGCTGGTTTATCTGGCCACCGGACGCGTGAATCTCGAGCTCACGCTCGAGCGCTGGCCGGATATCGTATTCCGCGAGACCCGGGAGTTGGCGGCCTAGATTGGGCCGGGATTGGGCCCCGATTTGGAGACATAGATCGCGATGAATGATGTAGCCGCTCCGGTAGTGCCGATTACGCGCGAGCACGCTTTCCATGCCCTCTACGAGGCCGCGGAGCTCGAGCACAATCTCATGTCCACCTACCTCTACGCCGCCTTCAGCCTGAAGGATGGCGTAGCGGATGGCCTGTCCGCCGAGGAGGCCGACGCCGTAAAGAGATGGCGCAGCGTGTTGATCAAAGTGGCGGTCGAGGAGATGGGACATCTCACCGCTGTCTGGAATATCACGGCCGCGCTGGGGGGCGCGCCCCGTTTCGGTCGCACGAACTTTCCGCTCGATCCCGGCTTGCTGCCGGCCGGCATCGTAGTGAAACTGGCGCCTTTCAACCCCGCGACGCTACAGCACTTCGTGTTTCTCGAGCGCCCGACCGGTTCCACGGAGCGGGATGGCGAAGGGTTCGCCTATGAGCGTGCGTACATCCGCGGAAGTGATACGCGTCGCCTGACTCCGATGGGGTTGAATTACGACACGGTGGGGGATTTCTACAGCGCGCTGTCGAAGGGTCTGCGCGAGATCGTCTCGCAGTTTGGCGAGGATGTTACGTTCGACGGGGATCCCGCGTTACAGATGTCCCCGAATGAGATCGATCTGATGGGCGCGAAGCCTGTCATTTGTTTGAAGACGGCGCTGGCTGCGTTCGATGCCATCGTGGTGCAGGGTGAAGGCGCGCCGAGCGATTCGGTCGGCTCGCACTACCAGAAGTTCGTGGGCGTGCGGGAGGAATACGAGCGCTTGCTGCAAAAGAATCCCGCGTTCGTGCCGGCGTACCCCGCGGCGACGAACCCGGTTCTGCGGCGTCCTCCTCGACCGGAGGGGCGTGTCTGGTTGGAGAATCAGGAGGCGATCGCCGTCGTCGATCTGGCGAACGCTTGTTACGGGTTGATGTTGCGTCTTCTCGCCTACGCATACGCGCTGCCTGGGCCTTCCGCGGAGAAGGCACTGACGGTTGATCTGGCGATCTGTCTCATGCGCGCAGTGGTGCCGTTGGCCGAACGTGCCGCGCGACTGCCCGCCGGCCCTTCCAATCCCGGATGTCACGCGGGAATGTCGTTCACGGCGCTTCGGGACAACGCCTCGCTACCGCCAGGACGCGCCGCGCGACGGTTTTTTGTAGAACGGTTCGGGCAACTCGCAACTGTGGGGGAGTCCCTGCGCGCGTGCGGTGACCCGCGGGCGGCGACCGCCGCGGATTTGTTGACGTCGCTGCTGAAGAGGGCGACGCGTGGGTTTGATTTGTCGAAGCCGGGTGCGGTTGGCGCTGCGGTGGCCGGCGCGGCCCAGGCGGGCGGCTCGGCGAAGACGGGCGCGCCGCAGGGCGCGGCCTCGGGGACGGTGACGGTCGTCAATGGTATCGAGACCGCCATCGGTCAGAAAATGGAGCTGTCGTTCGAGACCAAGCGCTGCATTCACGCGCGCTTCTGTGTCACCGGGGCGCCGAATGTATTTCTCGCGAATGTAAAAGGCCCGTGGATTCACCCTGATGCCATGGAGGTCGAGCGGGTAGTTGAAGTCGCCCACGCCTGCCCATCGGGCGCGATTACATACCATCGATTGGATGGCGTGCACGACGAGCCGGCACCCCCAGTGAATCTAGCCGGTGTCCGCGAAGCGGGGCCGTACGCATTTCGGGGACAGTTGCAGATTGACGGTGAGGCCGTCGGGTTCCGGGCGACGTTGTGTCGCTGTGGTGCCTCGAAAAACAAACCCTTCTGCGACGGGTCACATCACGACGTTGGATTCAGCGCGACGGGAGAGCCGCCTAGCGGTAAGACTGACATGCTGCCGGTAAGGGATGGCGTACTGGCTATCGAGCCCGAGATCAACGGCCCGCTGGCGGTACGAGGCAACCTGGAGATCACGAGTGGCACCGGAAGAGTGGTGGCTCGTGTGATGACGGCTCGTCTGTGTCGTTGCGGGGGCAGCGCAACGAAGCCGTTCTGTGATGGCACTCATGCGAAGATAGGATTCAAATCGACGAACTAGAGGCGGGCTCGGCTCCGCTGCGGTGAGTAGCAGCAACGCTCAGCCGCGCTACCGCCCGTTCGAATCCCGCGACATCCTTCGCGCGCGAGTCGGCGCGCGGCGCGCCGTACCGTAATTCGGCGTATCGGGTGAGCAGCGCTCGCACGGTGTTGCGCAGATCCGGGCGTCGTTCGCCCACTGCGTCGGCGTATGCAATAGGACCTTGATGTGCCGATCGAGGTAGCCCGATACCGGCCAGCTTCCGGCACAAGCGGTCGTACGCCCGCGCCAACCGATCAGGTCGTACTCGTGATGGACCACGGCCCATCTGCCATGCGATCCACGTCAACCACGACAGCAAACCCGCCACGAATCCCCAACCCAAGGTAGACAGGTCGGGCGAGTGGATTCCCAGTCGGCTCAGCAGATCGAGCTGGGATTTGAAATCGTATTTCAACACGTGGTTGGTCCACCACATGTTGACCGCGTCCCATCGTTGCAGCATCGATGCGAAGCTTGGGGAGAACCTGACCAGTCGGGCCTCCGCCGATCCCGTATTAGGTAGCAGATTCAATATGTCGCGTGTGAGTCGTTCGGGCTCCACCACTGCAGTTGGGTCGATGCGGGTCCAGCCGCGTCCCTCGAGCCAGACTTCCGCCCAGGAGTGTGCGTCCGACTGCCGCACGATGAAGTACTCGCCGATCGGATTCCACTCGCCGCCCAGATAACCGGTTACGACGCGCGCCGGGATGCCCGCGCCCCGCATCAGCGTGACAAACGCCGAAGCATAGTGGCCGCAGAAGCCGCTTCTGGTGTTGAACAGAAAATCGTCCACGGAATTGTAATCCAACAGCGGTGGCGTCAGCGAGTACACGAAGCCGCCGGTGCGGAGCAGCTTCAATACCTCATCGACGAACGCCCCATCGGAATTCACGCGCGCCCGGATAGCGCGCGCGAGTTGCAATGAGCGCGGATTCCTGCCCCCCGGCCACTGGGTCTCGACCTGCCGGGCAAGCCTCGAGAGGGGCTCCGTGGAATGCGTCGACGTATGCGAGACGGCGTCAAAGCTCGTCGTATCCGTAACCGGGTCCCGAGCCACCAGTTCGTAGTCGTAGCTGAAATAGACATTGGGAGACGGCGAATGGTCCACGGTGTCGAGTGTGAACCACCATCTCTGTTGGCTGGGCTCCATGGTGACCCGGTAGCGGTAGGTGTTGCCGGCAAAGTCGAGCGGCTTCGGCAGGTAGCCGCCGCCAGGCCGGCGCTTCCAGGTGTAGCCATCGAAGTCATGCAGAACGGGTCCGCGCCAGTAACGCTCCTGTGCCGGCGGCGGTTTGCCGTCAAATTTCACGCGGAAGGCGATCTCATACGACGCGGTCAGTTGGGAAATGCTTCCCGGGCTCATGGAGTCGCTGAGTCCGGTCTCGGCTCCTTCGGAGCGAGGTAGCGCCCAGAATGCGCCCGGAATGCGCGGAAAGAGCACAAATAACACCAACGCCAGCGGCAGCGCGTACAGCAGCGTGCGCCCCGCGAGAAGTACGGCCGCGCGGTTGTCGAATCGGGTGACCGGCTCGGATCTCACGACCGCCGTGATGGCAGCCGCGCGCTTTTCCGGAGGATAGGCAATCACGGCGAGGCTCGCGCAACACACCCAGGTCTCCAACAGGTAGAGCGGAGTCCGCAACAGACTCTGCCGCTCGAGACATGCCGCCAGGAGGAGAAAGAGGGTGCCTCCGACGACAATGAACTGATCACGCGGAGCGTGAGTCTCGAGAAGCTTAATGGCCGCCATCAGGACCAGTAGAGCAGTCCCCGGGCTCAAGCCGTTGAGAGTGTGAAAGCGCGCGAACACGGCCCCGACCAGGGCAAACGCAATGAAGGCTCGAAACACCTTGCCGGGCAGGCGCACGAGACCAGAACTGGCGGCGAGGCGCCACGCGATCAGTGCGAAGGCGATCCCAACAACCCACGGTGGCACCCGGTCGGCGTGGAGTAGCACGCCGCCGCCGAGTGCCAGCGCTGTCCACGTCAAGTGGCTCCATGCCGCGGCGCCCGAGGCTGCGGATATCCAGCCAGGTCGTCCCCGCTGGGGATTCCCTCGCTGGCCCCCGCTGGGGGTTCCCTCGCTGGCCCCCGCTTGGGGTTCCCTCGCTGGCCGCTCGGTCGCCGCTCGGTCGCCGCTCGGTCGTCGCAGCGGCTCGCGGCCCACCTGCGCGTCAGTCGCCACTGGTCCCACCCTCTGCGAGCTTCAGCCCGTGAACGGCCAGAGCCGCCAGGCACTCGTGCCGATGCTGGGCGCCCCGGTTCGGCGCGATGTGCACCCCGGGCAATTCCAGGCCATAGCGGTCGCCGGTTTCTTCCGCGTCGACGACCCACCGGGTCAGCTGCTCCAGCCTTGCCTCGGTGTCGAGGTTCCCCAGTTGACTGAAGTTGAATATCCGCAGCTCCGAGCCCATGGCGCTGTATTCTTTCACCAGCAAGGGCGCCTCGCGCGCGTAGGCCTTCCAGTCGACTTGACGTGGCGAGTCGCCATCACGAAACGGCCGCAGTCCGTGCCACTCGTCGGCCCCGGAATGGCCCTGCGAGCGACTGCCGGTTTTGCGGCCACTCTCGGCTGGCATCGGCAGCGACCCGATCGGCCGCGGATAGACCAACATCTCCAGCGGCGCGTGCACCCACGTCCAGGCGCGAAACAACCCGAACGGATGGGTAGTGGCGAGGCGTAGGCGGTCGAGGGCGACGATGCCGCGCTTCGGTGCCGAAACGGGCAGCACGATGTGTTGCCTGCCTTGCGCCGGTACATCGGCGGCGAGCGTCGCTTCGTCAGAGACTCCCGACTCGATTCGGTACCGTGGCAGGGACGCGGAGTTTGCAAGGGTGACGTGCAGGTTGCCGGAGCGAAGCGCGAAGGTTGGCGGCGCGTACGCCGAATAAAGCGACGCACCCAGCAGGTTCCGATGGCACAAGTGCATGGTAACCAGTGCGAAGCCACCCAGCAGAAAGGTCAGAAACAACGCGAGACTGTTCGCGTAGTTGAGACCTGCGATGAGCATGAAGAGGAGCAACACCCCAAATCCCAGTCCCGCCCGCGTCGGGAGGATGTAGAGTCTGCGCCGCTGCAGTGTCAGCGGCAGGGTGTCGGCGCCTTGTCGCCGTCTTACCCAGGCCGCCATCCGCTTGCGGGCGAAGCGTTTCACCAGGGAGGCGCTCTAAAGGGGTACCGGGACCGCTCGGATGAGCTCTTGAGCGATCGCTTGTGATTCGCCGCTTTCGGTCGACTCGCGACGCTCGAGGCGATGTGCAACAACAGATGGCAACACGGCCTGCACATCCTCCGGTAGCACCGCCGCGCGGCTCGCAAGAAACGCCCATGCCTGCGCGGCACGGATGAGGCCCTGTCCGGCCCGCGGTGAGAGTCCCAGCTTGAGGTCGGATCGGTCGCGCGTCCGCGCGATCAGTCCTTGCGTGTAATCCAATAAGGCGTCGGAAACGTGAGTTTTGCGAACCTCGCCCTGGATCCTGATGAGGGCTTCCGGACCGAGGGCCGGCCGGATCTGGGGTAACAGGTCACGACGCTCGCCACTTCGAAGCAACTCGCGCTCGTGGGCAACATCAGGATAGCCGAGCGTGACGCGCATCAGGAACCGATCGAGTTGCGATTCCGGTAGCGAGTAGGTGCCGAGCTGCTCGTGCGGATTCTGAGTTGCGACCACGAAAAACGGTTCGGGCAGGCGATAGGTGGTCAGGTCCGCGCTGACCTGGCGCTCTTCCATGGCCTCGAGAAGTGCGCTCTGCGTCCGTGGACTCGCACGGTTTACCTCGTCGGCTAACAGGAGTTGCGTGAAGATCGGACCTTGCCGGAAGTGAAACTGTTGGGTCGCCCGATCGAAGACGGAAACGCCGACGATATCGGCGGGCAGCAGGTCGCTCGTAAATTGCACGCGATGCCATGCCAGGCCCAATACATGGGCAAGGGCGTGCGCCAGAGTCGTTTTGCCGACCCCGGGCACATCCTCGATGAGCAGATGCCCTCGCGCGAGCAAACAAGCCAGGCACAGGCGGACCTGCGCCGGCTTGCCGAGAATGATGGTCTCGAGCGTCTGCACCGCTGCTTGCAGCGCTGCTGCGTCGGACGAATCCACCGCTTGTAAGGCGTTCACGGCTACCGCAATCCGTGCAGACGCTCGAGCTGCGCCTTGATGCTTACGACTTGCCGCTCGAAGTCGGCCTCGCGCTCCCGCTCAGTTTTCACGACGTCTGGTGGGGCGTTGCGCACGAAGTTCTCATTGGACAATTTGACACGCGTCTTCGCGAGCTCCTGCTCGGCTTTCACAAGGAGTTTGCCGAGGCGCTCCACCTCCGCGGCAACGTCGATGAGCCCGGCCATCGGGACGAGCACCGATAACTCTCCTATGAGAGCGATGGCAGACTCAGGTGCGGTGGCATCCGGGGCGAGGATGGTCAGAGTCTCGATGCCCGCCAAGCGCCCGAGGTATGCGCGGTGACGCTCGGCGTACGCCTTATCGTGCTCGCTCGCGCCCCTGAGGAGCACCGGGATGCGCCTGGAGGGTGCGATATTCATCTCTCCACGGATCTGACGGACGGCGAGAATGAAGGCCTGAATCCATGTCACCTCGCGCTCCGCCGTCTCGTCGGGCGGGAACTCCGCCGGCAACGGGTACTTCTCCAACATGACGGTGGGCCCGGACCGACCCGCGAGCGGCGCCGCGCGCTGCCAGATCTCTTCCGAGATGAAGGGCATCAAGGGGTGCAGCGCCCGTTGCAACGCCTCCAGGATCTCCGCCAGCGTCTGGCGTGTGCCGCGTTTGGCCGCCTCGGAGGCGCTCTCCGATTGCAACACCGGCTTGGTCAGCTCCAGGTACCAGTCGCAGAACTCGTACCAGGTGAATTCGTACAAAGCCGTCGCGGCGTAGTCGAAGCGATACTCGGCGAAGGCGCTCTCGACAGTGCCTACCATGCGCCCGAAGCGCGAGCGGATCCAGCGATCTGCGATCGAAAGCTCTGCGGAGCCGCGATCGGCGGCACCGAGAGCAGCGGTGTCGCCCATCGACATGTCGACGAAACGCGCGGCGTTCCACAGCTTGTTGCAGAAGTTCCGATATCCCGCGACGCGTGCCAGATCGAAACGCAACTCGCGGCTCGGCGAGGCGAGGGCGGCAAAAGTGAAGCGCAACGCGTCGGTGCCGTGGGGGGCGATGCCCTCGGGAAATTGTTTGCGCGTGAACTTTTCCACTTTGGCGGCCAGTTGCGGCTGCATCATGCCGCTGGTGCGCTTGGCGACCAGGGCCTCGAGCTCGATGCCGTCGATAATGTCGAGCGGATCGATGACGTTGCCTTTCGTCTTCGACATCTTGTCGCCGTTCTCATCGAGAATGAGTCCGGTGATGTACACGTCGCGGAAGGGTACGTCGCCAATGAACCGTAATCCCATCATCATCATCCGGGCGACCCAGAAGAAGATGATGTCAAAGCCGGTAACCAACACGCTCGTCGGATAGAACTTGTCGAGCCGCGGCGTCTTGTCGGGCCAACCCTGGGTCGAGAAAGGCCACAGGCCCGAGGAGAACCAGGTGTCGAGGACATCGTTGTCCTGACGCAAAGTCGTGTTGGAGGGCAGGCTATGTTTCTTGCGTACCTCGGCCTCGTCCCTGCCGACGTAGACGTTGCCATTTTCGTCGTACCACGCGGGGATCCGGTGACCCCACCAGAGCTGGCGGCTGATGCACCAGTCCTTGATGTTGCGCATCCACTCGAAGTAGGTCTTCGACCAGTTTTCCGGGACGAAGCGGGTGCGACCCTGCTCGACGGCGAGAATCGCGGGCTCGGCGAGTGGCGCGATCTTCACGTACCACTGGTCCGTCAGATAGGGCTCGAGCACCGCGCCGCTGCGGTCGCCGCGCGGGACCATCAACTTGTGTTTGTCGGTTCGCGCCAGCAGTCCCGCTTCGGTGAGCTCGGCAATGACGCGTTTACGCGCGTCGAAACGATCGAGGCCGCGGAAGCGTTCCGGCACATTCTCGTTGAGTGCGGCGCGTGGCGTGAATATGTTGATTTGCTCGAGGCCGTGACGCAGACCGATCTCGTAGTCGTTGAAATCGTGCGCGGGCGTGATTTTCACGCATCCGGAGCCGAAAGCAGGGTCGACGTAGGAATCCGCGATAACGGGGATGAGCCGGTCAGTGAGCGGCAGGCGCAGCTTTTTTCCGATGAGCCGCTGGTAACGCTCATCGTCGGGATTCACGGCCACGGCCGTGTCTCCCAACATGGTTTCGGGACGGGTCGTAGCGACGATGACGTGCCCGGAGCCGTCCTCGAGTGGATAGCTCAAATGCCAGAGATGACCTTCTTCCTCTTCACTTTGCACTTCCAGGTCGGAGAGCGCGGTGAGCAGGACGGGATCCCAGTTGACCAGGCGTTTGCCGCGATAGATCAAGCCCTCGTCGTGGAGCCGCACGAAGGCTTCGACGACGGCGCGCGAGAGTTGCGCATCCATGGTGAAGCGATCGCTCGACCAGTCCACCGAGTCGCCGAGCCGGCGCATCTGGCCGGCAATCGTGCCACCGGACTGCTCCTTCCATTTCCAGACGCGCTCGATGAAGTCTTCCCGGGTGAGATCCGTGCGCTTTTGCCCCTGCGCATTGAGCTGGCGCTCGACGACCATCTGGGTCGCAATGCCCGCGTGGTCCGTTCCTGGCTGCCACAGGGTGTCGTCGCCTCGCATGCGATGGTAGCGGGTGAGAGCATCCATCAACGTGTGCTGGAACGCGTGCCCCATGTGCAGGGTGCCCGTTACATTCGGCGGCGGAATGACAATGGAATACGGTGACCCGTGGCCGCTCGGGGCGAACCAGCCATTAGTTTCCCAGCGCTCGTAAATCCGCCGCTCGAGCTCATGCGGCGCGTAGGTTTTTTCCATCGCCGGATTATAGCGGTCCCGGGAGGGCCTACACGGCCGGGAGCCGTCGGCGCGCTAGTCGGCGCGGATGTTATGTGACGCGGGCTGCACTCCCAGCTCGCGATAGGCCTTGAAACGGGCGCGGCCCGCGCGGCGGCGGGCGTCGTCGCCGTCGATGATCTCAACGACACGCGGCGTCTGGGAAAGGCAAGGAGGCAGGTCAGGGGCAAGATTGATGATGATGTCGACGTTTGCCGACAGCGCCGCGCCTGAGCTCAGCAGAACAGGGGCAGCGGTTGATGTGACCCCTTCCGAGAGCGCTTCGTGCGGCACGAAACTGCCGTCGTTGAAGACCCAGAGCATCTGGTCGAAGGCTTTCAGCTCGGCCGGGTCCGTATGCCAGACCAGCACGGTTTGCGAAGCGAGGTAGGCTTTTTCCGCGAGCTTGCAGGCGAGCTTCAGGCGCCCCGAGGGGGACTGCCCCTCGAGGATGTAGAAGTCGACCCGCCCCTGCCAGCTCCCGGCCGTGCTAGCGCCCGACGCGACGAGCGGCGATGAGCCGTCGCCGCTCGAGACGGCAGAAGCGGATGTGTCGGCGTTTTCGGCCATGACTCACGCCATTGCGCATCAGCGCGCGGCGCGGTGGATGAGAAAGTCCGCGAGCAACGGAGTCGGCTTCCCCGTGCTGCCCTTCTGCGCACCGCCCTGGTAAGCGATGCCCGCGACGTCGAGATGCGCCCATTTGAGTCCTTGCGTGAATTTGCCCAGGAACGCCGCCGCCGTAATCGCGCCGCCTTCGCGGCCGCCGATATTGGCGAAATCCGCAAAATTACTCTTCAGTTGCTCAGCGTACTCTTCAGTGATCGGCAATTGCCAGGTGCGATCGTCTGCGCGGACTCCGGCATCCACCAGTTCCCGGACGAGAGCGTCGTCGTTGCCCATGCATCCCGAGTGATGATGCCCGAGTGCGACCACGCACGCACCGGTGAGCGTGGCGATATCCACGACAGCCGCAGGGTTGAAGCGACGCGCGTAGTGGAGGGCATCGGCCAGAATCAAACGCCCTTCGGCGTCCGTGTTCAGGATTTCCACCGTCTGTCCCGAGGAACTGGTGGCGATATCTCCAGGTTTGACGGCCTTGCTGTCTGGCATGTTCTCCACGGCGGCGACGAGGCCGATCACCCGCAGCGGCAATTTCAGCTCCGCGGCGAGGTTCAGCGAAGCGATCACGGCGGCTCCGCCGCTCATGTCGAATTTCATCTCGTCCATGGTCGGCGGGTCTTTGAGCGAGATGCCGCCGGTGTCGAAGGTGACGCCTTTACCTACCAGTACGACGGGAGCCGTGTCCGACTTCGCGCCGCGGTGCTCCAGCACGATGAATCGAGGCGGCTGGGCGCTGCCCTGGGAGACTGCAAGCAGGCAGCCCATCTTTTCCTTGCGGATCGCCGCTTCGTCGAGCACCTGCACTCGCAGTGAGGTGTGCCGTTTTGCGACGGCTTTCGCCTGCTCCGCAAGATAGGTCGGAGTACAGACGTTGCCCGGCAGATTGGCGAGATCGCGTTGAATCTTCTGCGCGGCCGAAACGGCGGCACCATGCTCGAGACCGCGCTCGGTGTCCTCGATGCCGCTCTTACGTACCGGACCGGCGAGTACGCGCTGCAGGGCGGGGGACTTGGGCTTTTTGGCGGTCTTGAGATCGTTCACCCGGTACAGTGCGGTACCGACGATTTCGGCCACCGCCCGCCCGAAATAATAGTCATCGAGCTCTTTCGAGTCGGGACGGTCGATGGCGACGGCAGCGCTTGCAATGCGGGTGCGGGCGATCGCCGCCACCGCGGCGGCCCACGCCTTGCGCCAGGTCTTGCGCGCGAAATTCTTTTTCGCGCCGAGACCGGTGAGCAGTACGCGCGAGGCCTGGATGCCCGGAAGATCGGTGAGCAGCAGTGTCTCGCCCGAGCGGCCCGGAAAGTCGCCGCGCGCCAGCAGTTTTTTTAGTTTTCCAGAGGACGCGGAGTCGACGCTTTGCGCCTCACCCGACAGTTCCCCCTCCTCGAAAATGCCGAGGACGACGCAGTCCACGGCGAGCGTTGCCAGTCCCTTGGTCCAGACCTCAAATTGCATTCGCTCTCCCCTTTAGTGGCCCAGCCCGTACGCTCAACCTGCGGCACATGAGCGCCGCGGCGCCGGAGCATTTAGAATTACCTCGGATCGCGTGGGCACCGCGCTGCATTTCGTGTTGATTCAGCGGCGCGGGCGACGACGAGCGTCGGCGCTTGCGAGTGTAACCTAGGAGCCGCCGCCTTTCCGGTGGGAAAGCAGCCGGCGTAAATCGGCCATAGGAAATCGGTTGGGGAAAATTCTAGGGCGGTACATTCTGCGTGAAGTCGTGACCGCCTGGCTGGTGGTGACCGGCGTGCTGCTGGTCATCCTGCTCGCGAATCAGGTCGCAGGCGTGCTGGAGCGCGCTGCGGTCAATCAATATCCGAAAGGCGTGGTGCTGGAGCTCATCGGCCTCGGCGCGCTGCAGAATCTCAGTCTCCTGGTACCTTTCGGCCTGCTGCTCGGGGTGGTGCTGGCCTTCGGCCGGCTGTACCACGACAGCGAGATGGCCGCGGCCCTGGCCTGCGGCATCCGGCCGGCGAACGTCTATGTGCCCGTCGGCCTGCTGGCGGTGTTCGTCGCGGCAGGCCTCGCCTGGCTCACGCTGGGGCTGGCGCCTGACGCGACGGCGCGTGCGTTGAGTTTGCGTAATGCGGCGCTGCGGGCCGGTCAGTTCGCGCCAATCGCTGCCGGCAAATTCCGCGCTTTTGGCGGCGCGAACGCAGTTGTGTACGCCCAGAACGTAAACAAGGACGGAACACTGGGCAACGTGTTCGTGGAGCGTAATCGCGGGCCGGTAGTCGAGGTGGCGTTGGCACAGCGGGCGCGGCACTCCGTGTCCCCGGACGGTATGACGCAT